>WTIL01000071.1 GCA_011522725.1 Rhodospirillaceae bacterium | reverse complement strand
TGTAGGCGGCCAGCTTCGCCTCATATTCCTCGGCGGTCAGCTTGTGCCAGCCAATGCAATTGCCTGTCGGGGAGCGGCCGCAGCCGCATTTGCGTGGTTCACTCATAAGTCATTCGTCCTGTAACCAAAATCGTCCCCCACGCCCTATATGGCGCCGCCTGACGCAGGTACAAGGCTCCGGACCGTCGCAGGATCAGGGAAGCGTGCCTTCCAGCACATAGCGCAGGATATGCACCACCTGCTCCGGCGTCTCGGTCACCGCAAGGGCTGCCGCGTCGACCTCTTTCAGCGCGTGCTGATGGTCGGGACCATGCATGACAATCAATGACTTGCCGAGCGCGGCCGCATAGCCGGCATCGAACGCCGCGTTCCATTGCTTGTACTTGTCGCCGAACCGCACCACGACGATATCGGCGGCGGCGATGGCGTTGCGGGTCCGGATGGCGTTCACATTGGCGCCCTTGTTGTCGTGCCAGAACTTGTCGGGCTCCTCGCCAAGGATCCTGACCCCGCAATCGTCGCTCGCCGCATGGTCCGTGACCGGGCCGGTAAAGACAGCGTCGAGGCCGCGCGCGCCCTCTGTAATCTGGTCGCGCCAGTCGGTATGGATTTCACCGGAAAGATAGACGGTCAATGACATGACAGGGGCTCCGTGTCGGATGGTTATGTCTGCCAGCAAGCTAGCACAGCCAGCCAGCCGGCGCATGCGGCAGATCAATCCAGATCGTCACGTAATTTGTGGATATGTGCCGCGCCGATGCCACAGCAGCCTCCAATCAGGCTGATACCCTGCGACTTCCAGCCAGCCGCAAGCGCACAGTAATCAGCCGGCGAGATCACATTTTCGAACACCCATTTCTTGTCGATTTCGGTCGAGGAATGGGCATAGACCCCGATCGGGCCATCCCAGCCGCGCCGCACAGCCTCGATGGAGTCCGTCACGAACTCGACCTCGGTATGCATGATGTTGATCAGCTCGACACCGCCCTGCTTTGCCAGCTCCAGCGCCGGCGCCAGTGGATCGCCCTCGCGCAGGCGGATATGGCCTTCCGGCGCGCGTCCGGTGGTGATGCCGGCCCAGATCGGCAGGCCGAGTCCCTGCACGGCTTCCAGCGTCGTCTCGAAATTCGCCAGATCGATCATCATTTCAAGAAGAATGATGTCGGCCCCCGCCTCGGCCATGATCGAGAGCTGACGGCGTGTCGCCTCGCGCATGCGGTCGGCCGTCGGCATGTCTCCGCGCCAGCTCCAGTAGGATACGCCGGCCGCGACCAGGGCATCCTCCCTGCCGGCTTCGGCCCTTGCCTCGACCGCCAGTTCGACGGCGCGCCGGTTATATGCCTCGAACCGCGCTTCCTCGCCGGCAGCTTCCAGCGCGTGAAAATGCGTTGCAAAGCTGTTGCTGATGATCATCTCGGCGCCGGCGGCAAGATAGTCGAGATGGACCTGCCGCACGATATCCGGATGGCTCAGCGCTCCGCCGCCATTCCAGGCATTGTCGAGCTGCGGCACACCGCGCCTCTCGGCTTCGGTTCCGGTGGCGCCGTCGATCAGGATGCATTCACCAGCCGCAATCCTCTGCATCATTTTGTTATATCTAGACATGAAGTCCTCGTTTCAAAATATTGAAAATATTATTTATCTTTATTCTATCCAATTCGGCAATGGGCGCCGCCATCCACCATCAGGGTGACGCCGGTGATGAAGCGGGCCTCGTCACTGACAAGAAACAAAGCGGCGTTCGCGACATCCCATGCGGTTCCCATCTTGCCGCCGAGCGGCACTTTCGCATCGCGCATCGCCACAACCTCCTCGCGGGTCATGTTCCAGGCATCCATCCGCGCATCCACGGCCATGGGCGTGTTCATCAGTCCCGGCTGGATGCAATTGACCCGGATGCCGTGCGGCGCGTTCTGCAACGCCACCTGTTCGGTCATCGCCTTGGCGGCCGCCTTGCTGGCCTTGTAGGTGACCCAGGGATAGTCCTCATGCGCCGCTGTCGAGGAGATATTGATGATGTTGCCGCTTTGCTGCCCGCGCATGACCGGAAGGGCATGCTTGATGGCGAGCACCATGGATTTCAGGTTGATGGCCATGATCCTGTCGAAAGCCTCACCCTCGATCTTGCTGATCTCGGCATCGCCGCCGGCAACCGAAATGCCGACATTGTTGTGCAGGATATCGAGCCGCTCCCAGCGATCACAGGCGTCCGCGACCATCGCGGCAATGTCGGCCTCGTCGGTGACATCAGCACGGAACGGGACGGCCTCGCCCCCCTCGGCGGTGATCTCTGCCACCGTGGCGGCGGCGGCATCAAGGTCGCGGTCGGCGACCAGAACACGCGCCCCGGCCCGGGCATAGGTGATGGCGGTGGCACGGCCGTTGCC
>WTIL01000017.1 GCA_011522725.1 Rhodospirillaceae bacterium | reverse complement strand
GAAAACGGGCTTGCCAGCGCGCGCTGGTACCAGACCGAGATTCCGCGCAAGTCGCTTGCCGCGCTGATGAAACCTGCCGACGGTCCGGCAATCCGCGACACCATCATCCTGTTTGCTGCCATGGCTGGACTGGCCTGCGCCGCAGCGATGCTTTATCCATCATGGCTGTCGGTGCCGTTCTTCCTCGCCTACGGGGTCCTCTATGGTTCGGCGATGGATTCGCGCTGGCATGAATGCGGCCACAAGACAGCCTTCAAGACACGCTGGATGAACGACGTTGTCTACCAGATCGCCTGTTTCTGCATGATCCGCAATCCGCATACCTGGCGATGGAGCCACGCGCGGCACCATACCGACACCATCATCGTCGGCCGCGATCCCGAAATACAGCTGATGCGACCGCCGGAATTCGCGAGGCTCATGGCCAATTTCCTCGGGCTTCTGGACGTCCCGGCGGGGCTGCGGCTGATGCTGGTCAACGCCTCGGGCAGGCTTGATCCGCAGGAAGCCACCTATATCCCGGACAGCGAGCATCACAAGGTGGTGCGGGTCGCCCGGGTCTGGGTGCTGATCTATGCCGCCACCATCGGCGCGGCTGTGATGATGCAGAGCTGGCTGCCGCTGCTTCTGGTAGGCACGCCGCGCCTCTATGGCGCCTGGCACCATGTGATGACCGGCATGCTGCAGCATGGCGGCCTTGCCGACAACGTCACCGACCATCGGCTGAACACGCGTACCGTGATGATGAACCCGGTCTCGCGCTTCATCTACTGGAACATGAACTATCATGTGGAGCATCACATGTATCCGAAGGTGCCGTACCACGCGCTGCCGGCGTTGCATGCAATGGTGCGTCACGACCTGCCGCCGCCCTCGCCCTCGATCGCCGCGGGCTTTGCCGAGATGTGGCCCGCACTTGTCCGCCAGCTTCGCAACGAGGATTACTTTGTGCGGCGCGAGCTTCCCGACACCGCCACGCCTTACCGCGAAACTGCCTGAGGCAGGTGGCGAACCCGCACCGGCAAGCCGATCATGCTGACAAATAGCGACATCAACGAACTTGTGGCCTTCCGGCGGCACCTTCACCGGCGGCCCGAACTGTCCGGCGAGGAAGAATGGACGGCCGCCGAGATTGCCGGTGCGCTCGACCGGCTTCATCCTGACGACCTGATAACAGGCCTTGGCGGCCATGGTGTCGCCGCCATCTTCGCGGGTGCAGAGCCCGGACCGACCGTGCTGTTCCGGGCCGAACTCGATGCCCTTCCCATAGCCGAGACAACCGGCGCCGACTGGCAGTCGGAGACCGAGGGCAAAGGGCATCTGTGCGGGCATGACGGGCATATGACCATGCTGCTGGGGTTTGGCAGGCTGCTGGCGCGGCGGCCGGTGCGGCGCGGACGCGTGGTGCTGATGTTTCAGCCAGCTGAGGAAGACGGCAGCGGCGCCCGCGCGGTGGTCGCCGACCCGCGCTATGCCGCCATCACACCTGACTGGGCCTTCGCCATCCACAATGAACCGGGGCTGCCGTTCGGCCGTGTCGCAACGCGCCCGGGGTTGATGAACTGCGCCTCGCGCGGGCTGGCGATCACCCTGTCGGGCCGGACCAGCCACGCCGCCGAGCCTGAGCTGGCCGTCTCGCCGGTGCCGCTGATCGGCCCGATTGCCGAGGGGCTGCGGTCGCTTGGCCCGGACAGCGGTTCGGGGGTCGGGCTTGATGACGGGTTCAGGCTTGTAACCATCACGCATGTTCGCGCCGGAGAGCCGACCTTCGGCATCACCCCGGGCCATGCTGAAATCTATGCAACGCTGCGCGCCGGCGAGGATGATGCCATCGCCGAGATCGACGACGCCGCGCGCGAACTGGTCGGCACACTGTGCGCACCGCACGGGCTGACGGCCACATTCGAGACGCATGACGATTTCGCCGCTTCGATTAATGACGCCGAGGCGACGGCCGTGGCTTTGTCGGCGCTTGCCGCGCTGGACATCCCGCATGGCAGCGACGGGTTGCCGATGCGCGCATCCGAGGATTTCGGCGTTTTCGGATGGGCCGCAAAATCGGCGATGCTGTGTCTCGGCCCGGGAGAAGCCCATCCGGCGCTGCATCAGCCGGACTATGATTTTCCCGACGACCTGATCCCGGTCGGGGCGCGGATCTTCGACCGGATCGCGCGTGACCTGCTGGACTGATCCCCCGTCTGATCGCCAGCTTACACTCCGGCCGGCAAGCGCTATCCAAGCGCGCCCTGCAGCAGTTCGATGAATGTCCGCACCTTGAGCGGCAGGTAACGCCTGTCGGGATAGATGGCGTAGATCCCGCGCTCGGGAGCCGTTGTCATCTGCGGAAACAGCCGCAGGATGTTGCCATTGTCGATATCATGCTGACAGCTGAAGGACGGCAGGACGGCCAGCCCGATGCCGTTGCGGCAGGCTTCCAGCATCATGCCGGCGCTGTTCGCATAGAACACCGGCCGCAGCGGATGGGAATGCACCTGCCCGGACCGGTCCTGGCAGCTCCAGGACGGCGCGCCGTCACTGTTCGAATAGATGATGGCGGGAAGCGACGGGATCTGCGCCGGATCGGTGATGCCGCCATGGCGTTCGACAAATTGCGGGCTGGCGCACAGATAGAGCGGGCAGTCCCCGACACGGGTCGCGATCAGGCCGGAATCCTCGAGCACGCCGATCCGCACGACAAGGTCGAACCCTTCTTCGATCAGATGGACGCGGCGGTCCTCGAAATCGACATCAACCACCACATCGGGATAGGCCAGCGCATATTCGGCAATGGGCTTGCGCAAAAACAGCTCGCCAAAGGACATCGGCACATTCAGCCGCAACCGGCCGGTCGGCCGCTCCTGTTCCGAGGACAGTTCGGCAAGAAGCGTGGCAAGCTGCTCGGCATTTTCCGACAGCAGCGCGTCGAGGCGGCGCGCGGCTTCGGTCGGCTGGACATTGCGCGTGGTCCTGTTGAACAGCCGGAAGCCGAGCTTTTCTTCCAGCAGTTTGATCTGCTTGCTTGCCGCCGCGCCGGAAATGCCGAGGGCGGAGGCCGCAGCAGTGAAACTGCCATGCCGGACCACTTCCCTGAATGTCTCGACCGCCGGATTGAAGATCATTATCAACCTGTAGTTAATATTGAATTGAATTTCATCATATTTATCAAAATTCAATTTATCCATATCTTCTGCCCTGAAAGCAGATTCCGATACCGACGAAGGGAAACCGGCCCGATGCTGAAGCACTACCCGTTTGACACTCTTGGCGGCGCCGATCATGGCTGGCTGAACGCCAAGCATCATTTCAGCTTTGCCAGCTATCACGACCCGAAGAAAATGAGCTTCGGCGAGCTGCTCGTCATCAATGACGACCGCATCGCGCCCTATACCGGGTTCGACACCCATCCGCACCGCGACATGGAAATCATCACCTATGTCCGGCGCGGCGCCATCACCCACAAGGACAGCCGCGGCAACAAGGGCCGTACAACCGCGGGCAACGTTCAGGTGATGAGCGCAGGCACCGGTATCATGCATTCCGAGTACAATCACGAGGACGAGGAAACGAACATCTTCCAGATCTGGATCATGCCACGTTCCAAGGGCATCGAGCCGCGCTGGGATGCTGCCGAGTTTCCGCGCGAGCCGGTGACGGACAGACTTCCGCTTCTGGTGTCCGGTGACGGCGAAGCGCCACTCCGGATCCATCAGGATGCGCGGATTTTCGCCGGTACGCTGACAAAGGGCACAAGCCTGAAACATGCCGTGACCGGACAGGCCTATCTTCTGGTCTCCGAGGGCGAGGTCACCGTCAACGGCACAAGGGCCGTAAAGGGTGACGGCATCGCCGCCTCGGGAGAGAAACATCTTGCGCTCGATGCGGACGGCGATGCCGAAATCCTGATCATCGAGGTTCCGGGACAGAGGCAGGCACGATGACCGAACAGCAAACACCCGCTCTGAACCAGATTGGCGAATCCATGACTGACAACAGCTTCATCGCACGCATCTTCACCGAGGCCAGGACGCATAAGGCATTCCTTGACCGGCCGGTCGAGGAGTCCACGCTGCGGCAGCTTTACGAGACCGCGAAATTCGCGCCGTCGGCATCAAACCTGTGCCCGATGCGGATCAGCTTTGTGACCAGCGCCGAGGCGAAGCAGACCGTCATCGCCGCCGCAGCCGACGGCAACAAGCCGAAGGTCGAGTCCGCGCCCGTCGTGGCCATCATTGCCCATGACAGCCGGTTCCATAACCATATCGGGACACTGGCACCGCATATGGATGCCGATGCCTATGCCGCGCAGGACGCGTCGAGGCTGGAGGCCGTCGCCATCGAGAACAGCTGGCTTCAGGCCGGGTTCCTGATCTCGGCGGCGCGCGCCCTCGGCCTTGATTGCGGACCGATGAGCGGCTTCAGCAAGCAGGCCATCGACGACGCCTTCTATGCCGGATCCAGCTGGAAATCCGATTTCCTGATGAATATCGGCTATGGCGACAAGGCACAGTTGCATCCGCGCGGCGCACGCCTGAGCTTCGAGCAGGCCTGCGAAATCCTCTGACCGGCCCGCCCATCTCCCTATCCCCCGCCTGCCGCCATACGCAAAACGGCCAACCAACCTTGTGATGGCGGCCTGCCTGCCGGCTGTGGTTATATTGTCGGGTTGGCCCGTCGCGGGCCGGCCGGCGGGCAGCGCCGGATGAGACGCGTATGGTGAACGGGGGGACAGGCAATGGCAGGCAAGGGCAGTGATCCGCTACTGGAGACATTCCAGCTTGGTCCGGTCAGGCTGAAAAACAGGATCTTCAGTTCCGGCCATGCGCTCAGCCACGCGCAAGCGGGCCGCCCGACCGACACCACGCTTCGCTACCAGATGGAAAAGGCGAAAGGCGGCATCGGCCTGTCCTTTGTCGGCGGGTCGGGCACCGTCTCGCCCGACACCGCGCCGGTCTTCGACCAGCTGATCATCGACCACGACATCATTCCCTTCTTTGCCGAGCTTGCCGATTTCTATCACCGGCATGGCGCCGCGCTAATGACGCAGATCACCCATCTCGGCAGGCGCACCAACGCCAATGCCGGCGACTGGCTTCCCATCGTCGCGCCGTCGGCCAATCGCGAGGTTCTGCATCGCGGCTTTCCGCGCGCCATGGACGAAGCCGATATCCTGCGCATTGTCGGTGATTTCGCCACCGCCGCCCGGATCTGCCGCGAGGCCGGGCTCGACGGGCTGGAGATCATCGCATCCGGCCACCTGATGGACCAGTTCTGGTCGCCGGTCACCAACCAGCGGACCGACCGCTATGGCGGATCGCTGGACAACCGCATGCGTTACAGCCGCATGGTGTTCGAAGCCATGCGCGAGGCCGCCGGCCCCGATTTCGCGCTTGGTGTGCGCATGACCATGACCGAGCAGGACCATGACAAGTCCGGCCTGTCGGAAGAGGACAATATCGAGATCGCCTCGCGGCTTCGCGACGACGGCACGATCGATTTCCTGAATCTCGTGTCGGGCCGCATCGACACGCTGCCGCGGCTGACAAGCTATATGCCTGGCATGGCCGCCCCGCTCTCGCCCTTCCTTGAACAGGCGGGCCGCTTCCGGCGCGAGATCGGGCTGCCCGTCCTTCACGCCACGCGGATCAACGATCTGGCCACCGCGCGCCACGCCATTCGCGAGCAGGTTGTCGATCTCGTCGGCATGACCCGCGGCCACATCGCCGATCCCTATATCGTCGCCAAGCTGGAACGCGGCGAGGAAGACCGCATCCGCAACTGTGTCGGCGCGACCTATTGCTCCAACTTCCGCTACTGCATCCAGAACCCGGCCACCGCGCGCGAGGCGCAGCTTCCGCATGTGATCTCGCCGTCTGACGCGCCGGGGCAGAAGATCGTCATTGTCGGCGGCGGGCCGGCCGGCATGGAGGCGGCGCGCATCTGCGCCGAACGCGGACATGAGGTGGTTCTGTTCGAGGCGTCGGCCAAGCTCGGCGGCCAGGTGCTGCTTGCCGGAAAGCCCGACTGGCGGCGCGACCTTCTTGGCATCACCGACTGGCTGGAGCGCGAGATCGACCAGCTTGGCGTGAGTGTCAGGCTGAACCATTTCGCCGAGCGCGAGGATATCCTCAAAGAGGCGCCTGATGTGGTGTTCATCGCCACCGGCGGGCTGCCGCATACCGACTGGGTCGAGGGAAACGCGAGCGTGCTGAGCAGCTGGGATGTGATGTCCGGCATGGCCTCGCTCGACGGCGAGGTGCTGGTGCATGACCAGACCGGCCGCAATGTGGCGATGGCGGCGGCCGACCATCTGGCAGCCGGCGGGGTCAGCGTGACCCTGAACACGCAGGACGCCACCATCGGGATGGAGGCCATGCGGCTCGAGATCAGCCCGTTCATGAAACGCTTCTACCAGCATGGCGTGGGGATCCAGACGGATCAGGAGCTGGTCAGCGCCAAGAGCGCCGACAACAAAATCGAGGCGACCTTCCGCAACATGCATACCGGCGCGCTGTCACGCCAGCTGTTCGACCATGTCGTGGTCGAGGCGGGCACATTGCCCAATGACGAGCTGTTCTACGATCTTGCCGAGGCGGCGGCGAACCGCGGCGTCACCGATCTCGACGCCATGCGCGACGGGCGCGCCCAGCCGGTGACGGAGGAGGACGGCTACCGCCTGTACCGCATCGGCGATGTGGCCGGCAGCCGCGACATCCATTGCGCCATCCTCGACGCGCTCAGGATTTGCGCGAATATCTGACCGGGCCTCATGCCGGGATTCATGCCGGGATTCATGCCTAAATTCATAGTGGGCCGCAGTCGTTGCCGGGGGGCGTGATCGGCTGTATCGTCTGGCAAACTCCTGAAGGCATCCATCATGACATCATCGGACGCGCGGCTGCCGGGCTTCACCTATCTCGCCATCATGGGCCTGCTGACCTCGATCGGCGCGCTGGCGACCGACATCATGCTGCCGGCGCTGGGCGTCCTGGGGCAGGACCTCGGCGTCGGCGACATCAACCACACGACGCTGGTGGTAATGGTCTTCTTCCTCGGCATGGCGCTTGGCCAGCTTGTCGTGGGACCCTTGTCCGATGCCTATGGCCGCAAGCGTGTGATCATCTGGGGATATGCGCTGTTCATTGCCGGATGCGGGTTGTCGATGCTGGCCGGCGACTGGTGGCTGATGGTCGCGGCACGGTTTCTTCAGGGTCTCGGCGCCGCGGGACCGCGCGTTGTGTCCGTCGCCATCGTCCGCGACGAATACAAGGGACGCGCCATGGCGAGGATCATGTCGATCATCATGGCAATCTTCATCCTGGCCCCGATCATCGCGCCGCTGATGGGACAGGGGCTGATCTATCTGGGCGGATGGCGCGCGACCTTTGCCGGGCTGATCCTGGTGGCAGTGCCGTCAGCCCTCTGGTTTGCCCGGGCGATCCCCGAGACATTGCCGCAGGACCGCCGCCGCCGCTTTGCCCCGGGGATCATCGCGGACGGCATCCTCGAGGTCTGCCGCACCCGCGTGACGATGGTCTATCTTCTTGTCATGGGCTTCGTCGGCGGGCCGTTCATCGCCTATCTGGCGACATCACGGCAGATCTTCCAGGACATCTATGATGCCGGTGACATGTTCGTGATCTATTTCGCGATGGGATCGATTTCGGCCGGCGCCGCCTCGCTGCTGAACGCAAGGCTGGTGATGCGGCACGGGATGCGCCGCCTCAGCTTCATCGCGATGACGACACTGACGCTGATTTCGGCCTTGCTGTGGGGCTGGACCGAATTCGTCGGTCACCCCGGCTTCATCCTGTTCATGGTCTGGCAGACAAGTTTCATCTTCTGCATCGGCATGATTTTCGGAAATGTGCAATCGCTGGCGATGGAGCCGCTTGGCCATGTCGCCGGGCTGGCGGCGGCGATCTTCGGCGCTGTCTCGACACTGGTCTCGCTGCCGCTGTCCTGGCTTGTCAGCGGCTATTTCGACAACAGCATCGCGCCGCTTGTCGCCGGCTTCGCCATCGCCGGGGCAATGTCGCTTGCCCTGATGCGGTGGGCCGGGCGCGCCTAGTACGGCCCGCCCGCTCGGCCGGTTACTCCGCGACGGTCAGGATTTCATCGAGCGGTTTCTTGATCTTGGCGACGGCCGGCACCTTGGCATGCGCCGCCGCATGGCCGGTGGCGATGATCATCACCGGCTTCTCGCTGTCCGGCCTGCCAAGCATGCCGTTCAGGAACTTCATCGGGTTCGGCGTATGCACCAGCGTCGAGAGCCCGGCATGGTGCAAGGCCGCCAGAAGAAACCCGCAGGAGATGCCGGTGCTTTCCGGCACATAGTAATTCTTGAACCGCGTGCCGTCGTCGAACTGGCCCCAGCGCTGCGCGAAGACGACGATCAGCCAGGGCGCCTCTTCCAGATGCGGCTTGTTGTCGGATGTGCCGATCGGCTCCAGCGCCTTCAGCCATTCGCTGCCGGCACCGCCGTCATAGAAGCGCCGCTCCTCTTCCTCGGCGGCATCGCGAATCCTGCGTTTCATCGCCGGATCGGAGATGGCGACGAAATGCCATGGCTGGTGATTGGCGCCCGAGGGCGCTGTTCCGGCGGTGCGGATGCAAGCCTCGATCACCTCCTTCGACACCGGCCTGTCCGCATAGTCGCGCACGGTGTGGCGCTGTTTCATCCGGTCATGGAAGGCCGATGCCCCGGCAAGGCTCTGCTCCGCCGAATAGTCGAGGCGGTCGGGAAGATCGACAGGCTCGTAGGTGATGTTGTCTCTGGCAAACAATGTCCGGCTCCTTCTGTCGCCGCATCATACCCCGTCTCATAAGCGAACGCCTCAATTAGTCTTGTAACAGGCCTGATCACTGGGTAGTGCTGACATTATCCTGCAACCGCCTTCGGGCGCTTTCAACAGGGCTTCGCTTTCATGCGGGGCAACTGACGGGAGCCGGCTTGTACATATCCCTTTTCATCAGCGCATTCCTGGCAGCGACAATCCTGCCGGCGCAGTCCGAGGCTGTGCTCGCCTATCAGATTTCCGCAGCCCCGGACGAGATTGTGATGCTGATTGCCATCGCCACCTTCGGAAATGTGCTGGGCGCCGTGGTGAACTGGGGGCTTGGCATGTTCGCCACCCGCTATCGCGACCGGGCATGGTTTCCCGTGGGCCGGGACAAGCTGGAAAAGGCAGAGGGGCGGTACCGGAAATTCGGCCGCTACTCGCTGTTGCTCAGCTGGGTCCCCTTCATCGGCGATCCGATCACGGTCGTAGCAGGTGTGTTGCGGGAACCGCTCTGGTCGTTTCTGGTCCTTGTTACCATCGCCAAGTCATCCCGCTACATCATCATTTCCATGCTGGTGACGGGCGTCACCTGACGACAATGGATGCAGCAGACAGTTAGGTTTGTTTGCATGTCTGCCATGTCTGTTTGCATGCCAACAATTTTCGCGTATCCTTGTCCTGCTGAATACCCGTTTACCAGTTACACACAGCGTGACCGACAGGTCACCCCAGTTCGCCACTAGCCTGGGTCATCAAAAGGCAGGGAGTTATGGACCGAGACCTGTTTCGCAACACACTTGCAACAAACGGCCTGTCGGCAGGCAAGCCCCACCGGAACAAAAAACCAAGCCGCTTTGGCACGCTCTTCCTGATCATTATCCTCGGCTATCTGCTCTACCACTTCACCAAGGGGTAAACGGCGGCTCACACGGATGTCGAGACAGATC
>WTIL01000087.1:2171-9911 GCA_011522725.1 Rhodospirillaceae bacterium | reverse complement strand
CGCACCGGTGACCCGCACCGCGCAATAGGGTGCCCGCAACAAGGTATCCGCCGAGAACTGCCGCCCGAATCCGTCTGGTTCGCCGCTCTCGGCAAACAGGCCCGCTTCATCCAGTGTTGCCTCAAGCGCGTCGCTGTCGATCCCGATGCGCGTTGCCAGCTCGGCCGGGCTGTCCGCGACGATGACCGCGCCGTTCTCCTCGGCGTTGCGGAAATCCTCGAATTTCCGGCCAAGCTGCTGCAGGCGGCCATCAAAGATGTTGAAAGCCGTCTGTTCCGGCTGCGCCAACACCGCCACCGCCTGTTCGGAATATCCCTGATGCTCGTTCGAGAAACGGCGGCCCTCGAGATTGACCTGTATGCCGCCCTCCATCATCAGCGCCCAGGTGACGAGTATGCCATGCGGGTGCGCGACAGAACCGTGCCCCTGATATCCAGACAGATGCGTCGGGACGGCTCCGATCTTCTCACCCCACAGGATGGCCTCTCCCTGATTGCCGGGATGCCCGAAATACAGCGCGTCCTTCATTTCCGGGATATGCCGCGCGACGAGGTCGGGATTGCCGCCATAGCCGTTGCAGGCAAGGATGGTCCGCCTCGCGGCGATCGCCTCAATCGCGCCATCCGGCCGCTGGCAACGCGCGCCGATCACATCCCCGCCTTCCGACAGGAAAAGATCCGTAACGCGCGCGCCCGTCACAATCATGGTGTCGGTTGCCGACACCGCCTGTTCAAGCCTCGTGATCAACCCCTGCCCGGTCACCTCTGGCACGGCATGCATGCGGTGGTGGCTGTGGCTTGGGTAGAGAAAATCATCAAGCACATGGAACGGGATATTGTGGCTGTCGGCCAGCCAGTCGATGGTCTTGGGAATCTGCGCCACGATGGTGCGCACATAATCCGGATCGGCGCTGTTCTTGTTCTTTGCCATGATATCGCCGACAAAGACGTCCTCGCTGTCGGATATGGACTGCGCAGCCTGAGCTTTTGTGCCCGCCGCCGGCACCAGCCCCGAGGACAACGCTGTCGAGCCGGAAAGCTGGGTATCACGCTCGGCAACAAGCACCGACTCCCCGGCCTCGCTGGCGGCAAGCGCTGCCGTCAGGCCGGCCGCCCCGCCACCGATGATCAGGCAGTCGATTTCGATTCCGGCTTCGATGCTGTCACTGACGATCACACCTGCCATATGTCTTCAGCTCCCGCTGAACAGCGCCTGTGCCTCGGCGATGCTCATCGTCTTCCCGACCGTCGCCAGCGCCTTGATCGCCGTGTCATGCGTTTCCGGGGAAAAGGCGGCACACCCGTCATGCAGCGTGATGGTGTTGAAATCCCGCACATGCGCGTCGCGAACGGTCGAGGCCACGCCGCCATTTGTGACAATGCCGCAAACCATCAATGTCCTGATGCCGGCGCGGCTGAGAACAAACTCCATCCTCGTCTGGTAAAATGCTGAATAAGCGACTTTTTCAACAACCAGGTCTGCCGGCTGAAGTTCATCAACAAGAGAGTGGCCCCAGCCTCCGGGAACGAAATCGCCGGTTGTCAGGAATGGCCTGAGCGTTTTCAGATGTGGCGAGATGAAAGGGGCTCCGCCACGTCCTGGGATCAGGCTGAACTGGGTCGATACGACCCATCCTCCGGCTTGCCGCACGGCATCGAGAAGCGGACTGATCCGGGACGGCAGGGCGGCGATCTCCGGGCTGCTGGTGCCGGACCGGCCATAGGCACCTTCCGGATGCAGGAAGTCATTTTGCAGATCGACGATCAGTACCGCGGTTGAAGCGGCGTCGAAGGCGCTGTCAGACATGTCTATTCCTGCTCCTTGATGATGATGTTGCCAAGATCGTCCACACGGGCCGCAAGTCCCGGATCGACATAGATGGTGGCATCGGGCTGGACCAGCAGACAGGGCCCGTTCACGACGGCACCGGCAGGAAGACGCAGCCTGTCGATGATCGCCCCGTCATGCCACTGGCCGCCGGCAAAAATCTTCTGATCGGCCAGATGGCAGTCATCTGCAGAAGCCGCACGCTCGCCACGCGCCAGGCTGGCGATGTCCACCTCGGGACGTTTGCCGATCACCGAAAGCCGCAGGTTCAGCACGCGCACCGGTATGTTTTCAAGCAGACGGCCATAGGTACGCCTGTAACTTGCATCAAAGGCAGCGCGGATGGCCTCTGTTGTAATCCCACTATGCGATACAGACAGGGGTACGGCCACGGCATGCGTCTGGCCGAGATAGAGCATGTCGAGTTCGATCACCGCTTCGAGGCCGTCGATTGACGCCTTCGAGCGTTTGATGACCTCTTCGGAGGAGGCGGTGATCTCGGCAATCATCGCTGTCAGCGCCTCGCAATCAAGGGTGTCCAGCATCCTGTTGAGTGTGCGCACCTCGTCATGACGCAGGTCCGACATCACGCAGCCAAGCGCCGAATTGACGCCCGGGAAGCGCGGCACGATGGCTGCCGCCAGACCGATTTCGCGCACCAGCGCCCCGGCATGAAGCGCGCCTCCCCCGCCGAACGGCATCGCAGCAAAGCGTTTCGGATCATGACCCCGCTCAATCGAGATCAGGCGAATGGCGCCTGCCATTTTCGCATTGGCGACGCGGATGATCGCCTCGGCGGCCTCTTCCACCGAAATCCCGAGCGGGCCGGCAATGTGCCTGTCGATGGCGGCGGCCGCTGCCTCGCTGTCCAGCCTTGTCAGCTTGTCGCCGATCGGGTTGCGGGCGTCGATGCGGCCCAGAACCAGATTGGCGTCCGTGACGGTCGGGCGGTCATTGCCAAGTCCATAACAGACGGGTCCCGGATCCGACCCCGCGCTCTGCGGCCCGATATCCAGCAGGCCGGTCTCGTCGATATGGGCGATTGATCCGCCGCCTGCCCCGATCGTCGTCATCTCGATCATCGGTGTACGGACCACCATGCCGAAATCGATGCTGGCCTGCGACGTCAGCGTGTTCTGCCCGTCGGCGACAAGCGATACATCAAAGGATGTGCCGCCCATGTCTCCGGTGATGACATTCTCGAAACCGGCGGCGCTGGCGATGCGGCGCGCGGCCACGACACCGGCCGCCGGGCCGGACAGCGCCGTTCGCACCGGCAGCGCCTTGGCCGTATCGACCGACATGACACCGCCATTGGACTGCACGATCAGGATTTCCGCCGGCGCTCCCTCGCCTTCCAGCCGTTCCTCAAGCCGTGCCAGATAGTTCGCGACGACCGGCTGCAGATAGGCATTCAGGCTCGCGGTCGAGCAGCGCTCGAACTCGCGGATTTCAGGCAGGATCTCGGTCGCCACGCTGACATGCCCGTTTGGCCAGGCATCACGCAGGACCTCGGCAGCGCGCGCCTCGTTTTCGCCATTCGCATAGCCATTGATGAAGAACAGGCAGACCGCCTCGCACCCCTGCTCCAGCAGCGCCGCCGCCGCCGCACGAATCTCGTCCGGATCGACCGGTGTCGCGACCTCGCCGCTGGCCAGCGTGCGCTCGGCAACCTCGAGACGGCTCTGCCGTTCGATCACCGGCGTGAACTGGCCCCACAGGCCCCAGGTGGTCGGCCGGTCGCGGCGGCGCATTTCCAGCACATCGCGGAAACCCGCCGTGGTGATGATGCCGGCCTTGGCGCCCTTGCGCTCAAGCAGGGCATTGGTCGCCACTGTCGTGCCATGGATGATCGTCGAGACAGCGCCAAGATCGTCGGTCGCGGCCTTGATGCCGCCAAGGAAGCCTGCCGACTGGTCGCCGCGGGTCGAGGGCACCTTTGCGACACGCACCTCGCCGGTGTTTTCGTCAAGCGCGAGAATATCGGTAAATGTACCGCCGACATCGACGCCGATCACGATGGATTTGCTCATGATCCCGCTCCCTTGCCGGCAGATGTGACATATCCCTGCGCGGCGTCATGCGCTTTCTGCTCGCTGGTACGTGACGCAGGATCGCCATAGCCACCGCCGCCCGGCGTCTCAAGCCGCACACGCTGGCCGCGCTTTAGCCTGATACCCGTCATCTTCGAGACAAGCGGCGGTGATTCACGCCCGTCGGCGGCATCGGGGCCGTCGCTGTCGAAATAGAACCTGTTGGGCGCGCCGGCACCGCCACCGGCCACACCAGGCGGCGCGAATTTGCCGCGTTCACCGAACAGGAAGGCCGTGGCGGATTCTTCCAGCAACTCGATTTCATACACCGCGCCCAAACCGCCCCGGTGCTGCCCTTCGCCGCCGGAATCCGCACGAAGCGCCCATTGCGTGAAGGCCACCGGATAGGCGGCCTCGAGAATTTCCAGCGGCGGAATGGTGGCAGTGCTGATCGGCGCGTTGCCGTGGTTCAACCCGTCCCCTTCAGGGTGGCCGCCATGGCCGCCGCCGAAGAACGAGAACATGACCCAACGGCTGCCATCGCCGCGATGCCCGGCCAGAGACAGCGCGTTGATCGTGCCATAGGCACAGCCATTGACCCGTTCCGGCGCGACATGCTGGAAGGCCTGGAACATCACATCGATCAGGCGAAGGATGGTCTCCGTGTAGCCGCCCACCGGCTTTGGCGCGGTGACACTGAGGAAGCTGTCCTCAGGAATGATGAATTCAACCGGCTGCAAGACGCCGGCATTCGCCGGCACATCGGTGAAGATATGTTTCAGCGCCACATAGGTGGCGGCGATGGTCGTCGAGCGCGAGATGTTCACCGGACCGGCGCAGGCCGGGCTCGACCGGCTGAAATCAATGGTCAGGCGGTCTGCCGATATCGTCATATCGACGGCAAGGGTCAGCACATCATCGCTGACACCGTCATTGTCCAGATAGTCCTCGACCGAGATGGTGCCGTCCGGCAGCGCCGCAAGGTGGTCGCGCATCATGCGGTCAGCACGCTGCCTGAGAAGTTTCAGAGCTGCGGACACATCGGTCTCGCCATATTCGTCCAGCAGGTCGGCAAGGCGCTGGTGGCCGAGGTCGAGCGCGTTGATCTGGGCATTCATATCGCCATAAAGCGAATTGGGAAGGCGCGAATTGGCTGACAGGATCGCGACGATATCGCTTTTCAGCACCCCCGCCTCAAACAGCTTCACGGGTGGAATCAGCATGCCTTCCTGAAAGGATTCAGTAGCTTGCGGGTTATAATTGCCGGGAACATTTCCCCCGACATCGTGCCAGTGACCAACAGAGGCGAGATAGCAGAAGATCTCTCCGTTCCTGAAGATCGGCTTCACAAGCCGGAAATCCGAGAGGTGCGTGCCGCCGTCGTAGGGATCATTGAAAATGAACACATCGCCATCCGCAACGCCGCCGTCACGCTCTACCCGCTCGATCACGGCCTTCACCGCAAAGGCCATCACCCCGACAAAGATCGGAAGCCCCGATTTGCCCTGGACAAGGGTTTCGCCTGTCTGCGCGTCATAGATGCCGTGGCTGGCATCATGCGCCTCGGCAATGATCGGGTTGAAGGCGGAGCGGAAGAGTGTTGCATCCATCTCGTCGGCGATCTGTTCGAGACGGCCTTTGAGAATGGCAAGTGTCACCGGATCCATTTTAATAGAAGTCATGAAAATTCAGTCCGTTGAGTCAATGTCTTCATATGTCTTGCCAAGCTCCAGAAGCGCGCTGGTTTCAATGATCTCGTTCAAACCGTTGAAATCATGCATCCGGTCGGCAAAGCCGGCATTGCTTCCGTCGGCCAGCAGGCCCTCGTAATAGGCCTGAAGATGCCGGGAAATCGCCCGCACCGCACCGCCGGGGAAAATCGCAATGCTGTAGCCGAGCGCGGCAAGATCGTCGGCCGACTTGATCGGCGTCTTGCCACCTTCGACCATATTGGCAAGAAGCGGCACACGTCCGGCGAACCGGCCGCAAAGAACCTGCATCTCCTCGATCGACTGCGGCGCCTCGATGAACAGCACATCGGCACCGGCCTCTTGATAGGCTTCGGCCCTGTCCATAGCCGCCTCCAGACCCTCGACGGCGCGGGCGTCGGTGCGCGCGATGATCAAAGTGTCATCGCTCCGGCGTGCATCGAGCGCCGCCTTCACCTTGCCCACCATCTCGCCGCGGGAAATAAGTTTCTTGCCGTCCAGATGACCGCAGCGCTTCGGGAATGACTGGTCCTCGAGCTGGATGGCGGCCGCCCCGGCGCGCTCGAAATACCGCACCGTGCGCTGTGTGTTGAGCGCATTTCCGAACCCGTTATCGGCATCGACGATCACAGGCGTCTTGATACGGTCGGTGATGGCGGCAAGCGTATCATGCACCTCGGACACGCTGACAAGGCCGATGTCGGAGCGTCCGAAGCGGGTATAGGCAAGGCTGGCGCCCGAGAGATATACGGCCTTCGCCCCCGTCTGTGTCGCGATCAGGCCCGACAGCGCGTCGTAGATCCCCGGGGCAAGCAGAATGCCGCCCTTCCCCATCAGTTCCCGTATCGTCATCAGGCACCCTCCGCCGCTGCTGTCGTCTGAAAGCGCTTTTCCAGATGCGGGATCAGCCCGCCATCCAGAATCATGTCACGCAGGAAATCGGGCAACGGCTCGAGCGAAAGAACCTCGCCCGAAGCCGGAAGTGTCACCGAGGCGCTGTCGAAATCGAAAGTGACCTCGGCACCGTCCATCAGCCCGGGATGCGCGTGCAACCCGGCATCTATGGTGAAGACCGGCAGACCGAGATTGATCGCGTTGCGGTAGAAAATACCGGCGAAGCTGGGGGCGATCACGGCAGAAATGCCGAGATGCTTCAGCACCTCGGCGGCCTGCTCGCGCGACGAGCCGACGCCCATATTCGGCGCACCGAGCATCACATCGCCAGGGCGCACATTGCCGGCAAATTCGGGCCTCACAGCCTCGAGGCAATGCATCGCCAGTTCCGCCAGCGGGGATTTCATGTATTTGCCAGGAGCAAGGACGTCGGTATCGATGGTTTCGTCGAACCGCCAGAGACGCGCCATCTGTCAGCCCTCCATGATCTCGCGCGGGTCGCGCATGGTTCCGGTCACCGCAGAGGCGGCAACCGTGTAGGGCGATGCCAGATAGACCTGCGAGCCGGGCGCGCCCATCCGGCCCTTGAAATTACGCGCTGTCGAGGACAGGCAGACCTCGTCTTCGGCAAGCCGGTCGTCGCCGTATCCTGCGCAGATGCCGCAGCTGTTCGCGAGGAACTGCGCACCTGCCTCCTCGAGGATCGACATGATGCCCTCGTCAGCGGCACGGTCCTGGTCCTGCTTGCTGGCCGGCGCGACCTTCAGGGTAATGCCGCTGGCGATGCGCCGCCCCTTCAGCACGCTGGCGGCGGCTGCCAGATCGACATATTTCGCGCCGGTGCAGGCCCCGATATAGGCGACGTCGAATTTCGTATTCTCGAATTCCGCGGCATCGGCGGCATTTGCCGGCGAGTGCGGGGCAGCGATCTGCGGCGCGAGTTCCGCCGCATCGAAGGTGAGATGGTCTTCGGGCTTGTCCGCGGCTTCGATGGCGTAGTCCGCCCAGTCTTCGGCAAGCGTGCCGCCGGCGGCGCGAACATAATCCGCCGTCACCTCGTCCGGGGCGATCAGCCCGGCCTGCGCGCCAAGCTCTGCCGCCATGTTGGACATGGTCATGCGTTCCTGCATCGACAAATTCCTGATGGCCGTGCCGGCATACTGGATGGCCTGATACCGGCCGCCACCCATGCCGATCTCGCCGCAGACGGCCAGCATCATGTCCTTGGCCGTGACGCAGGCACCAAGACTGTTGTTCCACTGGATCAGGATGGTTTC
>WTIL01000087.1:0-2071 GCA_011522725.1 Rhodospirillaceae bacterium | reverse complement strand
ATGGCGCGGGTCTCTTCGGTATCGGCCGGAACATAGTGATCGGTGACCACAACCACCCGGTCCCTGTCCCAGACGCGGCGCCCGAGCCGCTCCAGCATCGGCTTCACCCGGCGCGGGCCGCCGGAATCATGGATCATCGCCAGATCGACCTTGCAGATGACGACATCGCCTGCCGAGACGCCGGGCTGCCCGGCGGCGCGGGCGATCAGTTTTCGGGCAAGAGTTTCCATGAAAAAACCGTAGCATAAAATGAAAGCAGACCATCATTTTTGACGGCCCGGTTGCCTCTACATTAGAGTATCCAAGGTCCTGTATTTCAACAAACACCCGGCAAGGAGGGACAAGATGCCGCTGATCGAATGCACGCTGATCAAGGGATATGACGCCGAAGTCAGGAAAAGGCTTGCCGAACGCGTGACCGACGCGGCCTGTTCCTCAATCGGCGCGGCATCGGATTTCGTGACGGTGACAATCAAGGAAGTGGATCCCGACAACTACATGCGCGGGCGCACGAGCCGGGTGCCGGCATCTGCCCCGCGACCGGCCGAAGAAATTGTCCGCGGCTTTCTGGCGGCGATGGAGGCGCGCGATCTTGATGCAGCGAAGGCCCATCTGGCAGATAACTTCACCATGACCTTTCCGGGGAACGCGCGCTTTACAGAGCTTGGCGAGCTGGTGGCGTGGGCCCGCCAGCGGTATCAGTCGGTGAAGAAGAGCTATGAAGGATTCGATACCGCCTTTCACGGCACCCGTTCGACGGTCTTCTGCTTCGGCACCCTCTCCGGCAGCTGGCTGGACGGCAGCGGGTTCAGCGGCATCCGGTTCGTCGACAGGTTCGAACTGGAGGGCGAGACCATTGTCTCGCAGATGGTCTGGAACGACATGGCGGAGATGAAACCGGCATGAGCAGCCTTCAACAGCTGGTCCTGACCTATTTTCGCGGTGTCGACGAACAGGATCCCGGCCTCATATTCGAGACGCTCGCCCCGGACTGCGTGTTCTCCGTCGAGACGCATGGCGTCGAACTGCACGGACATGAGGAGATCCAGGGCATGTTCGACAGGCTGTGGTCGCATCACGCTGCTGTCAGGCACGACCGGTTCCATTTTGTCGATGCCGGCAACGGCGCAGACATCGCCGTGCGCTTCCGCGTGACCAACACGCTCCCCGACGGCAGCCTTGTCTATAAATCCAACTGCAATTTCTTCACAGCAAGGGACGGGCTGTTCACCGAGGTCCGTGTCTATATGGCGGGCGAGAACACACTCGACCGGCAGGGGTGACCGGAGCCGGACGGCAGTCCGCCCTAATGGTCGAAAGTACCGGCTGCCGCCATCATGGCGGCAATCATCTCGGTCCGCGGCACCGGAGAGGCAGGATAGGCGGCGCGGCTGTGTGACAGGCCGAGGCCCAGCATCGCCTCAACCAGCTTGTAGGTCAGCGGCCCGGGGTTGATTACCGGCACATCAAGGCTCGCGCTCAGGAACTGATGCGCCTGATGCATCGTCGTCGATCCCAAAAGAATGACCTCGGCTCCGTCCTCGGCGATGGCGGCCTCGGCCTCGGCCGACAGCAGCGGAAAAATATCCTCTTCCTTGCCGGCAAGAAGGGCCTGGTTGTCCGGCGCGACATCGATCGAGCGGATCGAGGCAACATGGTCCCGGAGACCAAGGTCGCCGATGGTCTTCTCATAGAGGTGGAACCAGTGCTTCCACATAGTGACGACCGAGAAACGGCTTCCCAGCAGCATCGCCGTCAGCATCGAGGCACGGCCGGGACCAATCACCGGAATATCCAGCACCGAGCGAAGGGCGGCGACGCCGGAATCACTCATCGTGTCGATGCAAACAGCATCGAACCCCTCCTCCTGCGCCGACTGGCCAACCTCGAGGATACCAACATCGGCAAGCACCATATCAGCCTTGCTAACATAATTGCGCGGCGCCGCTTTCGTCGATTTGAAGGTGAAACGCAACTGGTCGCTGAGCTCGACCGCATCCAGCTGCGCGCGGCGTTGGGCCAGGTTCTCCTCCGACATCGGAAAAGGAACAATCACCAGAACATCTTTCAT
>WTIL01000036.1 GCA_011522725.1 Rhodospirillaceae bacterium | reverse complement strand
CCGCCTGATCAGCCGGTTTGACCTGACATTGTCGATATTCGCACTGGCGGCCAGCCTGAGCTCCGGCACCATGCGCCTGACCTCCTGAATCATGTGGCTCGCGGCACGTCGCATGATCCCCTGCCCCCAATACGGCCTGGCCAGCCAGAAGCCCAGTTCACGGACACGAGCCTCGTCCTCCGGATTCAGCACAAAGCCGCCAATCACCCGGTCACAGTGACAAAGTGCCAGCGACAGGCTGCGGCTGCCGTCCCGTACCGCCTCATTGACATGAAGATGTTCGTCGCGCGCGAGGAACGCGTCGGCATGATCCAGCCGGTACGGGTGCGGCACCCGCCCGAGCCACCGCGTGACAGCCCATTCATTCAGGCCGTTCACCAGATCTTGCCTGTCCTCGGGCCGGAAACCGCGAAGTGACACCCTGTCGTCTATGTCAAAATGCATCCAGCACACTAGAGCCGCTCATCCCCGTAGCGCAAGGCTGCCAAGTTGCACATTGTCGTGAGGCCCGAAAACCGGAAAGCTGAAACCAGAAAGCCGCCGTGACGGCGGGTCACGACGGCTTTGATATGGTGAGCGCGACAGGATTCGAACCTGTGACCCAGTGATTAAAAGTCACTTGCTCTACCAACTGAGCTACGCGCCCAACTTCCCGAGGGAAAACTGGACAAGCGACACCGTTTGACCGATCTCGCTTGCCATCCGTATAGAGGCGAGCTGACTGGGTGTCCACCCTAAATTTTCGATGTGGACCGTATATTTGCGCACAATAGCGGCACGGCTGCGCGCAAGGCGTCTTTACCGACGGTTCCGGCTGTGAAAGACCACCAGACTGCGCCGATGCCGCCGTGTTCAGGCGGTGCCAGCATGCGCCTCGCGGCGCTGTTCCAGCGCGCCCAGCACCGCCGTCACCGACGAGACGGTGTAGGGCACGAAGCATGTGGCAATCATCTTGATCCAGCAGACGGGTGTCAGGCTCGCCGTCAAAATCACATCACCATGGTTGATAAATGCGAGGATTGTGCCGACAATCAGTGCAACGATGGCCGAACGTTTCATCACTTTTCGGCTGAAAAAGACGGATACAGCGAACTTCACGTCAATCATGGTGCCAACCCGGAGCTTTCATGTTTACAAAGATCTTTATCCGGACGTTCCCGTCCGCCGAGGAATGTGAGCTATTTGAATCTATCTTGCAAACAAAATGGCCTGATCTCCTCGGCAACACGGAAGGCGTGACCTTCCAAGCCTTCCGGAACGACCAGGCACCGCATATTTCTACCGTTGTGTGGGAATTTCCCGACGAGGCGACCCAGGCGAAGATCGAGGAACTGATCCAGGAGAACATCGTCCGATTCACCAAGACGCTGTCGCCGAAGACGCTGACCTTCTCCGGCAAGCGGATCATGTATCTGAAGACCTGAGCACCACAGTTTCGAGTTTGTCGGCGTGGTCAGCCCGCGTTCACATCTCTCATCTTGCGGACAACACTGGCCGGCACGAAGCTGGAAATGTCGCCGCCGAACCGGCTGACTTCCTTGACAAAACGCGATGCCACAAAATGCTGGTGCTCTGCGGCCATCAGAAACACAGTTTCAAGATCGCCGTGCAACCTCTTGTTAATGCTGGCCATCTGAAACTCGATTTCAAAATCCGAAACTGCCCGCAAACCACGAACGATCACCGAGGCACCCTGCTCGCGCGCAAAATCCGTCAGCAAAGTCGAGAAGTTCAAAACCCTGATCGGGGTTGTGATCGTCCCGTCCTCGGCAAGGCGCCGTGCTTCGGCGGCAACCAGTTCTGTCCTGTCCTCTATGCTGAGTAGCGGGCCCTTGCCTGCATTCGCTGCCACCGCCACGATCAGCTCGTCGCCAAGTTTCGAGGCGCGCTCGATAATGTCGAGATGGCCGTAGGTCAGCGGGTCGAAAGTACCGGGGTAAATGACGATGCGCTTGCTCATCAGTCGGACGCCTCGTCATCGCCGGCAGCCGAACCCGGATCGGAGGCCGAAGCCTCGCCTGCAGGCATCTCTTCTGCGGAGGCCTCTGCAGCCGCGCCAGCGCCGCCCTCGGCCGTTTCATCATCGCCGTCGTCATCTTCGTCATCCGCGTCACGGATCAGGCCGGCAGACACCACCTTTTCATCCTTGCCGCCCGACACATCGAACAGCCGCACGCCCTGCGTCTTGCGGCCGGCGACCCGGATGGAGTCCCCCTCGCCGCCATGGACACGGATGCGGATGATCTGGCCCTCGTTGGTCACCAGCATCAGCTGGTCCTCTTCCAGAACCGTGAAACTCGCCATGACGCGGCCGTTGCGCTCGCTTGTCTCGATATTGGCGACCCCCTGCCCGCCACGACCGGTCTGGCGATAGTCGCCGACAGCCGTACGCTTGCCGTAACCGTTTTCGGTGACGGACAGGACGAATTCGCGATCGGGATCGGTGATGATCGACATCGACACAACCGAATCATTGCCAAGCAGCTTGATCCCGCGAACACCGGTGCTGTCGCGGCCGGTAAAGACCCTCACAGCAGGGTCGATGGTAAAGCGTATGGCTTTGCCATCACGCGTGGCCAGAAGCACATCATCGCTGGCGTTACATGGCGCCACCCCGACAAGCTCGTCACCCTCCGACAGCTTCATGGCGATCTTGCCGTTCCGCTTGATGTTGGTGAAATCACTGAGCTTGTTGCGCCGCACACTGCCAGACGCGGTGGCAAACATGATGTGAAGATCACCCCAGGTGGATTCATCTTCGGGCATCGGCATGATGGTGTTGATCGTCTCGTCCGGCTCGATCGGCAGCAGATTGACCATCGCCTTGCCGAGCGCCTGCGGCGCCGCTTCGGGCAGCTTGTAGCATTTCAGCTGATAGACCATGCCGCGCGAGGTGAAGAACAGGATCGGCGTGTGGGTATTGGCGACAAACAGCCTTGTGACGAAATCCTCGTCGCGTGTGCGCATGCCGGCTCGTCCCTTGCCGCCGCGGCGCTGCGCGCGATAGACGGACAGCGGCACACGCTTGATATAACCCCGATGGCTGACCGTCACGACCATGTCTTCCTGCTGGATCAGGTCTTCGTCATCCTGGTCGAACATCTGGTCGGAGATCTCGGTGCGCCGGTCGTCGGACAGGCGCTCGCGGGTGGCCGCGAGTTCCTCGAGAACGACTTCGTCAACGCGCGACTGCGATCCGAGGATTTCGAGATAATCGGAAATCCGGCCGGCAAGCTCGCCAGTTTCCTCGGCCAGCTTCTCGCGCTCCATCCCGGTCAGGCGCTGCAGCCGCAGATCGAGGATCGCGCGGGCCTGTGTCTCGGACAGCTTGTAGTGACCGTCGATCACTTCATGGCCAGGGTCGTCGATCAGCCGGATAAAGGCCTCGACCTCGCTCGCCGGCCAGGCACGGGCGCACAGCTCGTTGCGCGCCGTTTCGGTATCGGGCGCACGCTTGATCAGCTCGATAATCTCGTCGATCGAGGCAAGCGCCACCATCAGGCCGGCCAGTATGTGGGCCCGCTCGCGCGCCTTGCCAAGAAGATAGACGGACCGTCTTGTCACCACTTCCTTGCGGAAGTCGCAGAAGGCGGCGATCACGTCCTTCAGCCCCATCTGTTCGGGGCGGCCGCTGTTCATCGCCAGCATGTTGACCGGGAAGCTGGTCTGCAGGCGTGTGTGCCGGAACAGCTGGTTCAGCACCACATCGCCGGTGGCATCACGGCGCACCTCGACCACGATGCGCATGCCTGTGCGGTCGGATTCGTCGCGGATGTCGGAAATGCCCTCGATGGTTTTCTCGCGCACCAGTTCGCCGATCCGCTCGAGAAGCTGCGCCTTGTTCACCTGATAGGGAATTTCCGAGACGATGATGGTCTCGCGGTCCTTGCCGTCGGTGATGATTTCGGCGCGGGCGCGCATCATTACCGAGCCGCGCCCGGTCGTGTAGGCATCGCGGATTCCGGTGCGTCCCATGATCAGGGCGCCGGTCGGGAAATCGGGCCCGGGGACGATCTCGATCAGCTCCTCGACCGTGATCGCGGGATTGCGGATATAGGCTTCGCACGCCGAGATTACTTCGCCCGGATTATGCGGGGGAATGTTGGTCGCCATGCCGACGGCGATGCCGTTCGCGCCATTGACCAGCAGGTTCGGATATTCGGCGGGAAGAACCGTCGGCTCGAGCTGGGTCTCGTCGTAGTTCTCGGTGAAATCGACAGTTTCCTTGTCAATGTCACGAAGCAGGCTTTCCGCCGCCCTTGCCAGTCTGGATTCGGTGTAGCGCATCGCCGCCGGCGGATCGCCGTCAACCGAGCCGAAATTGCCCTGCCCGTCGACAAGCGGCAGGCGCATCGAGAAATCCTGGGCCATGCGGACCATGGCCTCATAGATCGAGCTGTCGCCATGCGGGTGATAGTTGCCCATGACATCACCAACGATCCGCGCGGATTTGCGCGGCGGCTTCGACCAGTCGTAATTGCCCTCCATCATCGCGTAGAGAATGCGGCGATGGACGGGTTTCAGGCCGTCGCGCACATCGGGAAGCGCCCGCGACACGATCACGCTCATCGCGTAATCGAGATAGGATTTGCGCATCTCCTCGGAGATGGAAATCGTCGGGCTGGATGGCTCGGCCGGAGGTGTCGTGGTGTCGTTCAAAAGGGCCTCTTAATGCCGTTCTGGGACCGTTCGCGGAAAGGACTGCAAATCAGCGTCCCGATAACAACATCTATACCACAGGAACGGGTAAAACCTCAAAATATTGTTAGAATTTGCCTCAAAACAGCAAATCCGCCACCCGGGTCGAGTGACGGATTATAATTGCAGTATATCCAGCTGTTTTAAAACGGAATATCGTCGTCAATTCCGTCACCACCATGCATCGGCGGTGTCGAGGCGGGCGCGCCACCCATGCCACCGCCCGTTCCGCCGCCGCCGGCGGCCGGTGCGGCACCCTGGCCGCCGCCATAACCACCACCCATGCTGTCGCCATATCCGCCGCCGTCACCGCGGCCGCCGAGGAAGGTCAGCTCGCCGCGATAGCGCCCGAGAACGACCTCGGTCGTGTATTTTTCAACGCCCTGCTGGTCGGTCCATTTGCGGGTCTGGAGCTGGCCTTCCAGATAGACGCTGGAACCCTTGCGCAGATATTGTTCGGCAAGCCGCGCGAGGTTCTCGTTGAAGATGACCACACGATGCCATTCCGTGCGCTCGCGCTGCTCGCCGCTGTTGCGGTCTTTCCAGCGCTCGGAAGTCGCGATCGACAGGTTGACGATCTTGGTGCCGTCCTGGCTGCTCCTGACCTCGGGGTCGCGGCCGAGATTACCGACCAGAATCACCTTGTTCACACTGCCTGCCATGGCTGTTTAGCTCCTTCGCGGATGGGATATGGGGGACTTGCACAAAAAGCACGGGATAGACCTTTAGATTACCCGTCCGTATGCCCAAATGACAACCACGAAGATGTGAACGAAAACGTGAAAAAGCCGCAGTCCCGTCCTCGCCTTTTGGCTGGTCGCGCCTCGTGGTCGCAGGTATATTCGCGCGATGCCCAATGAAACGAAGAAATCCCCTCCCGCAGCCACGCAGATGATAAACCGCGAGGCCTCGGCCCCGGTCGCAGGTGACATCCATCCGCCGCTGCAGGAACGCGCCGAAGAGCGCACCGAACCGCGCCTGATTTCGATTCGAGGCGCGCGCGAGCATAATCTTGCCGACGTCAGCATCGACCTGCCACGCGACCGGCTTGTGGTGCTGACCGGCCTGTCCGGCTCCGGCAAATCCTCGCTCGCCTTCGATACAATCTACGCAGAGGGGCAGCGCCGCTATGTCGAATCGCTGTCCGCCTACGCGCGCCAGTTTCTGGAAATGATGCAGAAGCCGGATGTCGACCTCATCGAAGGTCTGTCGCCGGCGATCTCGATCGAGCAGAAGACGACATCGCGCAACCCGCGTTCGACGGTCGGCACCGTCACCGAGATTTACGACTATATGCGCCTGCTGTGGGCGCGCGTCGGGATCCCATACTCTCCGGCGACAGGGCTTCCCATCCGCAGCCAGACCGTCAGCCAGATGGTCGACATCCTTCTGGCGATGGAGGAAGGCACCCGGCTCTATCTGCTGGCGCCGGTGGTGCGCGGCCGCAAGGGCGAATACCGCAAGGAGCTGGCCGAATATCACCGCAAGGGTTTCAGCCGCGTGCGGATCGACGGCGAGATCTATGACCTCGACGCGACGCCCGAGCTGGACAAGAAACGCAAGCATGACATCGAGCTTGTCGTGGACAGGCTGGTCATCAAGGGCGACCCGGACGAGCTGTCCACACGCCTTGCGGATTCGCTGGAAACGGCGCTGGCACTGACCGATGGCCTTGCCTTTGCCGACAATGCCGACACTGGCAACAGAACTGTCTTTTCCGCCAATTTCGCCTGCCCTGAATCTGGATTTACCATCGACGAGATCGAGCCGAGGCTGTTTTCCTTCAACAACCCGTTCGGTGCCTGCCCGTCATGCGACGGCCTTGGCGTCAGCAGCCATTTCGATGAACAGCTGGTGGTGCCCGACAACCGGCAGACACTTCGCGGCGGCGCCCTCGCCCCCTGGGCCAACAGCAGTTCGCGCTATTACATCCAGACGCTCGAATCACTGGCACGCCAGTTCGGCTTCTCGCTCGACATGCCCTTTGGCGAGCTGGAAGAGGATGTACAGTCGATCATCCTGCACGGGTCCGGCAAGGTTCCGGTGACGATGGAATTCGACGACGGCATGCGCTCCTACAAGACGACGCGGCCGTTCGAGGGGATCATGCCCAATCTGGCGCGGCGTTACCGGGAAACGGATTCATCATGGGTGCGCGAGGAGCTTGAAAAATTCCGCGCCAACCACCCGTGCGATGCCTGTGGCGGCAAAAGGCTGAAGCCGGAGGCGCTGGCGGTCAGAATCGCGGATTGCGATATTTCCGACATCTCCCGCCTGTCGATCGGCGAGGCGCGCGACTGGTTCGCCGGATTGAGCGACAAGCTCAGCGGCCAGGAGTCGGAGATCGCGGCCCGTATCCTCAAGGAAATCAACGAGCGTCTGGGCTTTCTTGTGAATGTGGGGTTGTCCTACCTGTCGATGGCGCGCAATTCCGGCACTCTCTCCGGCGGCGAGTCGCAGCGAATCCGCCTTGCCTCGCAAATCGGCTCGGGCCTGACAGGCGTCCTCTATGTGCTGGACGAGCCGTCGATCGGCCTTCATCAGCGTGACAATGACCGGTTGCTGGCGACGCTTGTCAGGCTTCGCGACCTTGGCAACACGGTTCTTGTCGTCGAGCATGACGAGGATTCCATTCGTCTTGCAGATTACGTCATCGACATGGGACCGGGTGCCGGTGTCCATGGCGGTATGGTTGTCGCGGCAGGCACACCCGACCAGATCATCGCGAGCGATGCCTCGCTGACGGGGCAATACCTGTCCGGCAAAAAGGAAATTGCCGTCCCGGACAAGCGGCGGAAGGCCAAGAAGGGCCGGTTCGTGCGGGTCGAGGGGGCCAGCGGCAACAACCTCCATGATGTGAATGTCGATTTCCCGCTTGGCGTGCTGACCTGCGTCACCGGCGTGTCGGGCGGCGGCAAGTCGACGCTGGTGCTCGAGACCCTGTGGAAGGGGCTCGCCCGCCGCCTGCACAAGGCGCGCGAGATGCCGGCACCGCACAAGGGTCTTCTCGGAGCGGAGCTTCTCGACAAGGTTGTCGATATCGACCAGTCCCCGATCGGCCGGACCCCGCGGTCGAACCCGGCGACCTATACCGGCGCGTTCACCCCGATCCGCGAATGGTTCGCCGGCCTTCCCGAGGCCAAGGCGCGCGGCTACGCGCCCGGACGTTTCTCTTTCAACGTCAAGGGCGGCCGCTGCGAGGCCTGCCAGGGCGACGGCCTGATCAAGATCGAGATGCACTTCCTTCCCGATGTCTATGTCACCTGTGACAGCTGCAAGGGACGCCGCTACAACCGCGAGACACTCGAGATCACCTTCCGTGGCAAGTCCATTGCCGATGTCCTTGAAATGACAGTGGAAGAAGGTGTCGAATTCTTCAAGGCAGTCCCCTCGATCAGGGAAAAGCTGGAAACCATGTACCGGGTCGGCCTTGGCTATGTCCGCATCGGCCAGCAGGCGACGACCCTGTCCGGCGGCGAGGCGCAGCGGGTGAAACTGTCGAAGGAACTGTCGCGGCGGGCCACGGGCCGGACTGTCTATATCCTCGACGAGCCGACGACCGGCCTGCATTTCCATGACATAGCCAAGCTGCTCGAGGTGCTGCAGGAGCTTGTCGACCAGGGCAACACGGTGATCGTCATCGAGCATAATATGGATGTGATCAAGACCGCCGACTGGGTCATCGATCTCGGCCCTGAAGGTGGTGACGGTGGCGGTATGATTGTCGCCGAAGGCACACCGGAACATGTGGCTACAGTCGCTGAATCCCATACAGGCACCTATCTGGCGCGGATGCTGACACCGGAGAACGACAGCTGATGACAAAGACAGCAACGCCAGACAACGCCGTTCATGTGATCGGCGGCGGACTTGCCGGAAGCGAGGCTGCCTTCCAGATCGCCCAGCGCGGCGTGCCGGTGATCCTGCACGAGATGCGCCCGGTGCGCATGACCGACGCCCACCAGACCGAAGGGCTGGCGGAACTCGTCTGTTCGAACAGCTTCCGGTCTGACGATGCCGAATCCAACGCCGTCGGCGTTCTGCATGAAGAAATGCGGATGATGGGATCGGTCATCATGGCCGCTGCCGACCAGCACAAGGTGCCCGCCGGCGGTGCGCTGGCCGTCGACCGTGACGGGTTCTCGCAACGCGTGCAGCAAATCCTGTCGGACCATCCGATGGTCACGCTGGAGCGCGAGGAGGTCACCGAGATCCCCGAAGACTGGTCGAATGTGATTGTCGCGACCGGCCCCCTCACCTCGCCGGCGCTGGCGCAAATGGTGCGGGATGTCGGCGGCGAGGACGACCTTGCCTTTTTCGACGCCATTGCGCCGATTGTCCATTTCGACAGCATCGACATGGATCGGGCCTGGTTCCAGTCACGCTACGACAAATCCACGGATGGCGGCGACGGCAAGGACTATATCAACTGCCCGATGGACAAGGCGCAGTATGACGGTTTTATCGAGGCGCTTCTGGACGGCGAGAAGATGAGCTTTCGCGAATGGGAGGAAAACACCCCCTATTTCGAAGGGTGCATGCCGATCGAGATCATGGCCTCGCGCGGGCACGAGACGCTTCGCTTCGGGCCGATGAAGCCGGTGGGACTGACGAATGCGCATGACGGCAGCCGTCCGCACGCAGTGATCCAGCTTCGCCAGGACAACGCGCTTGGCACGCTCTACAACATGGTCGGCTTCCAGACAAAACTGAAATATGCCGAGCAGGTGCGCATCTTCCAGACGATTCCGGGCCTTGAAGAGGCGCAGTTTGCCCGGCTTGGCGGGTTGCACCGCAACACCTTCATCAACTCGCCCCGGCTTCTCGACCGGCAGCTGCGGATGAAGGCGCGCCCGTCCCTGCGGTTTGCCGGCCAGATCACTGGCGTCGAAGGTTATATCGAATCTGCCGCCATCGGCCTGATGACCGGGATCATGGCCGCCTCGCAGGCGACCGGCACAGAATGGGCACCGCCGCCTGTCGATACCGCGCATGGCGCTTTGCTGGCGCACATCACCGGCGGCGCCGATGCCGACACATTCCAGCCGATGAATGTGAATTTCGGCCTGTTTCCGCCGATCGAACTGGTGGTGACGCCAAACGGCAAGAAGCGCAAATTGCGGGGACGCGAACGCAAGGCTGCCTATGCCAGCCGTGCGCTGGCATCTTTCAGCGGCTGGTCGTCGGTGACGAAGGCCGCCTGAAGCCAAAGCGCCAGCCAACCATGCGCCAGGCCATGAGCGGGTCATCATGTGACCCTCCGGTGGCGCGGCGATGGCGGACCAGCATCCCGATCATCCATAGCCACCGTCCCTCCGCCGTTGCGAGAAGGCCAAGCGCCTCGTCTCCGATACGCGCGTCAGGATCGACAAGCGCCCGTCCGACCTGGCGGGCCGCCTGTTCCTGTGGTGGCAGAAGCGCACCGAAACAATCTGCCCAGCAGTCGCCTATCGCATTCGGGGAATCTTCAGGCGATATGGACAGCCGGTCCTGCCAGAGTTCCATCTGGGCGACAAGATCGGCTGATGCGAGCGAGCCTCGATCCAGATGACCCAGCAACCGCTCCATCAACGGCACTGATTCTCCAGATACGTTCTGTATGGCCTCGACCCACCATTGCAGCCGAATGGCCGCCAGCATCGGCTCGGAGGCGAGTTTCATCGCGGTTTCCGCCTCGATGGCAAGGCTCAGCCTGTCGGCAATCAGGTCACGGGAGGCGGCGGGCGCGAACAGCAGCGCAAGCGCAAGATCCCGGTCGGTCTCGCGCAGCGCCTGCCAGCCGCCGCTCATGGCAGGGCGACAAGCGCGGCGGCAGCGGAACGCCCTTCGCTCATCAGCACGTTCCATGTCCGGCAGGCAGCCGCCGTGGACAGAACCTCAAAGGCAACCCCGTGCCCGCGGAGCGCGTTTCCAAGCTCGAAAAACGGGTGCATGGGCGCCTCGCCGGCACCGAGGATCAGCAGGGGCGGCGGCACATCGCCCATCAGGGGAAGCAGATCGCTGGCGCCAAGCTCGTCAATATGCGCCGGAGGGTTCCAGGATGTTGCCTGGCGCGGCAACAGGAACAGATCGCCCGCATACCGCTCCTGCGATACGCGGAAACCGCCGTCACCATAGCCATGGATCAGCTGCAGATCACTGCCGTCGCCGAAGGTCTTGACCTCGACCATGCCGGGCTCAGCCCTCCTCGCGCATGACGCCGGGGTCCTCGTCCTCGTCGAGGTTCTTCTTCAGATCGAAGAAGGCCAGCATGCCGACAGCGACGAAAATCGAGGAATAGGTTCCGATCAGCACGCCCCACATCATTGCCAGCGCGAAATCACGAAGCACCGCGCCGCCGAACAGAACGATGGCAAGAAGTGCCAGCATGGTGGTCACCGAGGTCATCACCGTGCGGGACAGCGTCTCGTTCAGCGACATGTTGAGAATCGCCGGCTGTTCGTAGGATTTGTAGCGGCGCAGGTTTTCCCTCACGCGGTCGAACACGACCACCGTGTCATTGATCGAATATCCGGCAATCGTCAGGATCGCGGCAACGGTTGCCAGGTTGAACTCGAAACTGGTCAGGGCAAACAGGCCGATGGTCGTGAGAACGTCATGCGCCAGCGCCAGAATGGCGGCTATCGAAAACTGCCATTCAAAGCGGAACCAGATATAGACCATGATCGCGGCAAGCGAACAGATCACGGCAAGGATGCCCTTCTCTGCCAGCTCCGCGCCGACGGTCGGGCCGACAAATTCGGTCCGGCGCACATCGTAATCGGCGCCTAGCGTCTTTGTGATCAGCTCGATGGCGGCGATCTGCGCCTTTTCGTCACCATCCTGCCGCTGAACGCGGACAAGGATGTCGGTCTCGCTGCCAAAGCTCTGGAGGCTGATGTCACCGAGGCCGAGGTCATCAAGGTCCGAGCGCAGCCCGCCGATTTCGGCCGGCCCTTCGGTATTGCGCGCCTCGATCAGGATGCCGCCCCGGAAATCGATACCCAGGTTCAGGCCGATAATGGTGAACATCGCGATCGACGCCGCCACCAGAAGGCCCGAGAAACCGAGCGCAGACAGGCGCAGCTTCAGGAAATCGATCTTTGTTTCGCTTGGTACGAGTTTCAGCCGCATGGACCCACTCCTAGAGAACCAGCTCGCGCGGACGTTTCCGCTCGAGCCAGATGATGATCAGCATCCGGGTCACCATCACGGCGGTGAAAAGTGAGGTAATGATGCCGATGGCGAGAGTGACTGCAAATCCGCGGATCGGTCCGGAACCAAAGCCGTACAGGAACAAAGCCGCGAACAGGGTGGTCAGATTCGAGTCGATAATGGTCGAGATCGCACGCTGGTAGCCGCCCTCTATAGCCGCCATGACATTCCGGCCACGTCGCAGCTCTTCGCGGATCCGCTCAAACACCAGGACATTGGCATCAACCGCCATGCCCATGGTCAGCACAATGCCGGCGATGCCCGGAAGCGTGAGCGTCGCCTGAATAAAGGACAGTGTGCCAAGGATCAGCGTGATGTTCACGGCAAGCGCGATATTGGCAAGAACGCCAAAGAAGCCATAGCTGAGGATCATGTAGATGATCACGAGCACCAGCCCGACAATCGCGGCCACCTGGCCGGCCGCAACCGAGTCGGCACCCAGGCCAGGGCCAATGGATCTTTCCTCCATCACGATCAGCGGCGCGGGAAGCGCTCCGGCGCGCAGGATCAGCGACAGCTCGTTCGTCTCGGCAACAGTAAAGCTGCCGGTGATCTGGCCATTGCCGAAAATCTGCGACTGAATGGTGGGCGCCGAAACGACCTTGCCATCAAGCACGATGGCGAACGGCCGGCCGATATTGGCGCCTGTCACCCGGCCGAATTTCTTCGCCCCTTCGGCGTTCAGGGTGAAACTCACCGCCGGCTGGTTGTTCTGGTCGAAACTCGCCTGCGCGGTTTCCAGCAGCTCACCGCTGACCATAACCCGCTTTTCGACGACGAAATACTCGCCGTCATCGCTGTCACTCGGCAGCAGGACGGTGCCGGGCGGCACCCGGCCGCGTGTCTTTGCCTCAACCCCGGTGATCGAAGTGTCGACAAGCTGGAACGTCAGCTTTGCGGTGCGGCCGAGAAGCCGCTTGATCTCTTCCGGGTCATCAACGCCGGGAAGCTGGACAAGGATGCGGTCCGCGCCCTGACGCTGGATGACAGGCTCCTTGGTGCCGTCGGGGTCGATCCGTCGGCGGATGATCTCGATCGACTGCTCAAGGGTCGATGTCTGGAGTGCCGCAAGGCCGGGCTCGTTATATTCGATGCGGAACTCGCCGCTCTCGTCGACAATATCGACAAAACGGCTGAACTCCTCGAATACGGTGCGCGCCTCGGCTTTATCACCTGTATCGCGCAGCCTGACGCGGACCTGAGCGTTACGGACATCCAGCCCGCTGAACCTGATCTTCCTGCCGCGAAACTCCTGCCGGATGGTTTCGGCAACGCTCTCGAGCCGTTCCTCGACGACAGCGTCCATATCGACACGGAGAAGCAGGTGCGAGCCGCCCTGAAGGTCGAGGCCGAGATTGATCTTCTGGCCGGGCAGGATACCGCCCCCTTCCCGCTCAACGGGCAGCAGGTTGGGCGCGGCATAGATGATGCCAAGCGCCGCCACCAGAATGACAAGGGTCTTTTTCCAGGCTTCGAACTGCAGCATGGTCGGATGCTTTCCTCAGATGGGAACGGAATGCCGGAATGTGCCGGCACGCCGGATCATTTCTTGGCGTCGGCCTGCGGCTCGGTCTTGCCGCGGACGTCGGCGATCATGGCGCGCACGACATTCACCTTCACGTCCTTGGCGATCTCCACCTCGACAGTCTCGCTGTCCTCGACGGCCCGCACGATGGTGCCGGTAAGACCGCCATTGGTGATGATCTTGTCGCCACGGCCCACCGCCGCGATCATTGCCTTGTGCTGCTTGGCGCGCTTTTGCTGCGGCCGGATCAGCAGGAAATAGAAGATGATCATCACAAGGATGATCGGCATGAGGCCGAGGCCGCCTTCGGCGAAGCCGCCGGACTGTGCAAACGCAGGTGTAATCAGCATGTTGTCTTAACTCCACATACGGGGTTTTCAGGCTGCCTGCACCATAAACACCCTGATGCAGATGGGCAATAAACATCCCTTGGAATATGTGTCTTTCCTCATGCCGGGTCAGAGTTTCAAAGGCGGTTCTTGATTGTTGTTCCGCCTGTTCGACCCTGATAGATTTCCGGCATGACAAATTCCGATACCGATTCAAAGTTTCTCGAGCATCTCGAGCGCATCGCCAATGCGCTGGAAAAGCACAGCCCGACCGACCCGACACCGAAAGACCTCGAGCCGGCCTCAGCCTATGTGTGGAACCGTGCGCGGCGTCGCCTGACACCCGTCACCAAGGTCAACCGTGTCGATCTGCGGCTGCTCTGCGGCATTGACTACCAGCGGGACACGCTGCTTTCCAACACCATCGCCTTTGTTCGCGGTTTGCCTGCGAACAATGCCTTGTTATGGGGCGCTCGCGGGACCGGAAAATCGTCGCTGGTCAAGGCTGTGCACGGCACCGTTACCGAACGGGGCATGGATTGCGCGCTTGTCGAAATCCACCGCGAGGATATCGACGACCTGCCCTTCCTGATGGCCTATCTGGCCCGCATCGATCGCCGCTTCATCGTCTATACGGACGATCTGACCTTCGATCAGGGCGACAGCAGCTACAAATCTCTGAAGGCGGCGCTCGACGGCGGCGTCGAGGGCCGGCCGGACAATGTAATCTTCTACGCAACCTCGAACCGGCGCCACCTGATGCCGCGGCAGATGATCGAGAACGAGCGGTCAACGGCGATCAACCCGTCTGAAAGTGTCGAGGAAAGCGTATCCCTGTCGGACAGGTTCGGCCTTTGGGTCGGGTTTCACTCGATTGACCAGGACACCTTCTTCGAAATCATCGAAGGCTATGTGTCACATTTCGGAATCAATGCGGACGAGGCGGATGTGCGCCGCGAGGCGCTTGCATGGTCGATGGAACGCGGGTCGCGGTCCGGCCGTGTCGCCTGGCAGTTCATCATCGATCTCGCGGCACGCACCGAGACCGACATCACCAAGGCCAAGTAACGCGCATTGGCGGTTTTCGATCGGCGGTTTTCGATCAGGCAATGAGCGAGCGCGGGTCAACCGGCTCGCGCGACTTGCGGATCTCGAAATGAAGCTGCGGTGTATCCACCTTGCCGGTCAGCCCGACGGTGGCAATCTGCTGGCCGGCGTCGATGACGTCGCCTTCCCGCACCATTACGTCACCGAGATGGGCATAGGCGGTGATGATCCCGCCTTCATGCTTCACAAGGACAAGCGTGCCGAATGACTTGATTTCTCGGCCGACAAAAGCAACTGTGCCGCGGGCAGAGGCGCGCACCGGCGCCCCCTCATTCGCGGCAATATTGACGCCGTCATTATGGACACCGCGCGCCGCAGGGCCGAATTCGGTGATGATTTCACCCTCGACCGGCCAGCGAAACGCGCCTGAACCGGATGGGGCGACGAACCGCTTTCGCGGGGCGTTGGCCGGCTTCTGGACCACCTTTGGTATCGTAGCCGCGGCCGTCGAAGTGGCGTCCGGCGCGGCATCAAGGACCGAGAAGTCCAGGCTGGCGGGCAGAATCAGCCGCTGCCCGACAATCAGCTCGAATGGCACCTCAAGACCGTTTGCCTCGGCCAGCTGATACTGGCTGACCGCGTAACGCTGCGAGATTGAGTAAATGGTGTCTTCCGGACCGACCACATGGGTGCGCTGCGGGGTGATCCGCAACTGCTGCCCGGCAAAGACGCTGTAGGGCGGGCCGATCTGGTTGTCCGTCACGATGGATGTCGGCGGCACGCCGTATCTCGCCGCAAGCGCGTAGATGGTATCACCCTCGCGCACCGTCACCATGCCGTCCGGTGGCACAGCCTCGACCGGTTGGCGCAACGGCGCGACGATCAGCGGCGCAGGCGTGTCGCGTGTCATTGACAGGTTCGGAACACTGCACCCGCCGAGCATCAGTGGCGACAGCAACGCCAGAACCAGCAGTGGCTGAAGGAAGTGAGCGCGTGTCGGTGCCATCTGCATTCCTGTCATTTGGTTAGCCTTCAACAAGAGGGACGAATCTGACCGGCAGCAGCTCCCGCCGTTCAAACCCCTCCTCCGTCCGGCGGATGACGACCAGCGACTGTTCGCGGTCGCGCCCTTCCGGTGCCACCATGATGCCGCCAGTCTTGAGCTGATTCAACAGTGTTGCCGGGATCTCGGGCGGCGCACAGGTCAGGATCACCCGGTCGAAGGGCGCGCCTTCTGGCCACCCTTTCGCGCCATCACCAAATTTTGAAGTCACATTTGTGATTCGCAACTTCCTGAACCGGTTCTCCGCCTCGACCAGAAGCGGGCGCAACCGCTCAATGCTGTATACGCGCCGGCACAGGAAAGACAGGATGGCTGCCTGATAGCCGCTACCCGTGCCGATTTCCAGAACGCGTTCACGCCCGGTCAGTTCCAGAGCGGCCGTCATGCGGGCCACGATATAGGGCTGGCTGATCGTCTGTTCGAGCGCGATCGGCAGCGAGGCATTCTCATAGGCATGCTGGCTCAGCGCCGTCGGCACAAACAGCTCGCGCGGCACGCGTTCCATGGCGGACAGGACGTCGGCCTCGACCACGCCCATGCCGCGAAGCGTCATGATCAGACGCGCTTTCTCATGTTGAAAGTCCTGCATGGTCCCGCCGGGGCATCAAATGACGCAAGCCGCACGAACCGGGCCCTGCTCTGTCACGCGTCTAGAAAGTCACGCTCTCGAGCTCGGCCTGAACCGGTTCGGCGGTGATATCCATACCCAAAGAGGTAAGCGATATCCAGCCTTCATCCATTACGGCGCGATCGCTTCCCGGAATTGTCTTGTCATGGGCCAGCATCGGGCCGAGCCGGTAGCTTCCCGGAGTCTCGCCGTCGATCACCTGATCGCCGAATTTATGCTGGTCGAGCGTTGCCGGCATGATCCCGCGCACATCCTCTGGCGCCACGGGCGGAAAATTCACATTCATGATGGTGCGCGGGGCGACACCGATCCCGAGAATGTGGCTGATAACCCGTTCGCCATGTTCGGCGGCGGCGGCAAAGTCGTCACGCGAGGTGCGCCCGTTCCGCTGGGACAGCGCAATCGCAGGCACTCCCATCAGCGAGGCTTCCATCGCCGCGGCGATGGTGCCGGAATAGAGCACATCATCCGCGACGTTCATTCCGGCATTTATACCCGAAAGCACAAGGTCGGGCTTGCGGTCCAGCACCTTGGCCATGCCCATGATGACACAGTCGCTCGGCGTCCCCGAACAGGCGAACCGGTTATTGCCGCGCGGCTCGATAATGACATCATTGTGGAGTGTGATGGCGCGTGACATTCCCGACCTGTTGCCGGTCGGTGCGATGACCCAGACATCGTCGGAAAACTTTGCTGCGATCTCTTCGAGAATGGCGATGCCGATGGCATCAAGGCCGTCGTCATTGCTGATCAGGATACGACCGACAGACACGGCGCTGGAATTCGACATCAACTCACTCCGGAACAGAAATTCAACACATCACAAAGACCGGGCACCGGTGTTGCCGGCAACCGGTCACAAGGGCGAGATCACATCGCATCCCATATAGCCGTGCAGAGCCTCGGGAAGACGGACAGACCCGTCTTCCTGCTGACCGTTCTCGAGCACCGCGATCATGGTACGTCCGACAGCAAGCCCGGACCCGTTGAGGGTATGGACAAACTGCGTATTCCCGTCGGCATCGCGGAAGCGGGCCTTCATCCGGCGCGCCTGGAACGGACCGCAGTTCGAACAGGAGGAAATCTCGCGATACATGCCCTTGCCGTCATCCTGTCCGGGAAGCCAGACTTCGATATCGTAAGTCTTGCGCGCGCCGAAACCGGTGTCGCCGGTACACAGCGTCATCACCCGGTAAGGCAGGCCGAGCCGTTGCAGGATGGCCTCGGCGCAACCGGTCATGCGCTCATGCTCGGCATTGGAGTCGTCCGGGTGCGTGACACTGACCAGTTCGACCTTCGAGAACTGGTGCTGGCGGATCATGCCGCGTGTGTCGCGCCCTGCGGCACCGGCTTCTGACCTGAAACAGGGCGTGTGGGCAGTGAACCGCATCGGCAGCTGGTCAGCCTGCCAGATTTCATCTGCCGCAATGTTGGTCAGCGGCACCTCGGCCGTCGGGATCAGCCATTTGTCATCGGCGCGGAACAGATCCTCACCGAATTTCGGGAGCTGACCGGTGCCGGTCATCGCCGAGCTGTTCACAAGGAAAGGCGGCAGGGTTTCCTGATAGCCGAATTCGCTTGTATGCGTGTCGAGCATGAATGCCGCCAGCGCCCGCTCAAGCCGCGCCAGCTGTCCGCGAAGAATGACGAACCTCGCGCCCGAAAGTTTCGCCGCTGTGGCAAAATCCATCTGCCCCAGCCCCTCGCCAACCGCGACATGATCCCGTGGGGTAAAGTCAAAGGACGGAATGTCCCCCCAGCTTCGAAGCAGTGCGTTGTCATCCTCGTCCGCGCCGTCAGGCACCTCGGCGTCGAGAATGTTCGGAAGCTCGAGCAGCACCGTCTCCAGGCTGGCTGCGAGGGCACCTTCCTCCTCCTCGAGGCCGGGCATCTTCGCCTTGATTTCATTGACTTCGGCGATCAGGTCGTCGGCATCCTCGCCCTTCCCCTTGCGCATGCCGATTTCCTTGGAAGCGACATTGCGGCGGGACTGCATGTCCTGAATCTGGCCTTGCAAGGCACGCCGCTTTGCGTCCGTCTCAAGGATGGAGCCAGACTGGGGTTCCAGCCCGCGACGCGCCATGGCGCCGTCGAATGCGTCGGGGTTTTCACGGATAAAGCGGATGTCGTGCATCTTTCAGCCTCGTCTTAACGGGATTGCGGCCTTGCCGGACGTCAATCAGCCGACTCATCATAGGGTTCTGGCGCCAGTATTTTCGCACCGAAGATCGATAGCTCGTACAGCGCAATGATGGGCAGTGCCAGGAGCAGCTGCGAGACCACATCCGGCGGGGTGAGGATTGCAGCCGCGACGAAGGCGATGACAATCGCGAACTTGCGTTTCTGGGCAAGTCCCTCGGGTGTCGCGAGGCCCGCCCTGACCAGCAGGAGCAGCACGACCGGCAGCTCGAAGGCGAGGCCGAACGCAAAGATCAGCCTCATGATCAGCGACAGATATTCGGATATCCGCGGCTCGATCTCGATGGCGAGTGAGCCTTCGGATCCGGCCATCTCGAAACCGATGAAGAAGTTCCAGGCAAGCGGCGTGACAATGTAATAAACCATCGCTGCGCCCATCGCGAACAGCACAGGTGTCGCGATCAGAAAGGGCAGGAAGGCCTGCTTTTCGTTCTTGTAGAGCGCCGGCGCGATGAATTTCCAGATCTGGATGCTCAGGATCGGAAAGGAAATGCAAAGCGCGGTAAAGAAGCCGACCTTGATCTGTGTGAAAAAGCCTTCATGCAGCGCGGTGAAGATCATCCGGCCGCCGCCCTTCTCTTCCAGAATTTCGGCCAGCGGCGCCTGCAGGAACATGAAGACCTGGCTGGAGAGGCTGCTGTTGAAGCCGCCGCCCGGCAGCGGCATGATGGTGATGACGAACAGGACCACAAAGGCGAGGAACGCCACGGACAGCCTGTTGCGAAGCTCGGTCAGGTGACCGATCAGCGACATCTGGGCGCCTTCGCCCTCTTCCTGCTTGTCCTCGGCCATAATCGCGTCAGCTCTTCTTCACAGCGGCGTCGTTGCCGGCATCAGTATCGGTGGGGCCTGCGGGTTCGTCCGCTTTCGCGTCATCGGCAATATCCTGGCCGGCCTTTCCTGCCATATTGCCGATTTCCTTGATATCCTCGGCGGCAGCGTCCTTGTCCATGCTGTCCTTCAGATCGCGCACGGATTCGCCAACATCTCCGCCCGGATCAATGGCGCTGGCGAGCTTGTCCAGATCGCCGCCCTTTGCCTCGTTCATCGCCTTTTTCAATTCGGCGACCTCGGCATCGTTGGCAATCTGGTTCATGCCGTCCGTAAACTCACGGGCCATCTTGCGCATGGAACGCGAAAATTGCGTAAAGCTGCGCAGCATCCTCGGAAGCTCCTTCGGTCCGACCACCATGATCAGTACGAAGGCGACTACGAGGAATTCCCAGCCACCAATGTCCAGCATGACAGGGCCCTACTTAGCTTTTCTTGGCGGCTTTTTTCTTGGTTGCAGCTTTCTTGGCGGGCGCCTTCTTCTTGGCCGCGGCCTTTTTCTTGGCCGCCGGCTTCTTTTCTGCTGCAGGTGCGGGCTCTGCTTCGATCTCCTCGACCTCGTCGGCGGAGGCGTTCTCTTCCTCGCCCTTCAGGCCGGTCTTGAAGCTGCGCAATCCCTTGCCGAAATCGCCCATGATTGCCGAAATTTTACCGCGTCCGCCGAAAAGCAGCAGAACAACGGCCAGAATGATCAAAAGTTGCCAAGGGCCGGGCATCATTGTTTCGTCTCCATCAATGAACGGTTGCACTCAGCCGACGATCAGCAGGCCAAACCGCTCCGCGAATATAAACAGGGTGCTTTCAATGAACAAGCGATCGTTGCACGCGACCAATGCGCCCAGTCTTGAGGGACCCGGCCCGATCCAGACTAGTCAGCCGAAGGAAAGACGAAGGCCTGCGCCTTGTCGACTGTCACCCTCACCGGACTTCCTGTTTGCAACGAGTTAAGCCCGGGAACGCGCGCATGGAAATGCAGCTCGCTTGTTCCGGTCGGAATGGACAGGTGGATCAGCGACGCACGGCCGAGAAGCCGTGCTTCCATCACGAATGCGTTGGCGTCGTCACCGGTGCCGTTCGGCTCGATATTCAGTGCTTCATGCCGGATCACGATACTGGCGGCATCACCATTCTGCATCCTGTCCGGTGCGTCGAACGTGCCAAGTACTGTCTCGATGCAGCCATTCGAAACCTGCCCTTCCAGACGGTTAACCTCACCAAAGAACTCGGCGACAAACGCACTGTTCGGCTGGCAGTAGAGGTTAACCGGCCTGCCCGTCTGCTGCACCTGTCCGTCGCGCATCACGATGATGTTGTCCGACATGAACATCGCTTCCTCGGCGTCATGCGTCACCATCAGCGCGGCGGTTCCCGCCGCCTTCAGCACATGCAGCATCTGGTCGCGGATACGCTCGCGAAGGCGGCTGTCCAGTCCGGCATAGGGCTCGTCGAGCAGGATCACCGAGGGACGCGGCGCCAGTGCGCGCGCCAGCGCCACGCGCTGCTGCTGGCCGCCCGACAATTCATGCGGATATGAGTCAGCGAGGTGCTCGATGCTTGTCTCGGCCAATACATCGAGGCCGCGCCGCGTGGCCGCGCTCCCCTTTTCACGCAGGCCAAACAGCACATTTTCCAGCACATTCAGATGCGGGAACAGCGCATAGTCCTGAAACATGAAACCGACACCGCGTGTCTCGGGCGCCACAACCATGCCGGCGTCGGACACCAACTTGCCATCGAGCCAGATTTCTCCCTGACGCGGACGCTCGAGACCGGCGGCAAGGCGAAGCAATGTCGTCTTGCCACAACCCGAAGGCCCGAGAAGGGTCACGACCTCGCCTTCGCTGACACTGAAACTGACATCCCTGACTGACGGATTGTCGTTGTAAGCATGGGACATGTGACGGAATTCAAGCATCCTGATGCATATCCTCTTCGCCATCATCGCCGAAATCGCCGTCCGCCTCGAGAAACGCCTCTTCCAGAAGATCGGGATCGCCCTCGCCTCCGGTCTCGTCGAAGGCATCATGGTCATCATCATCAACGCTGTCGACAAGGCCGCCGATGACCTGGCCCTTGCGAAGCAGGCCGGCGGATTTCAGGTCGTCAATGCCCGGCAGGTCGGACAGGTCGGCAAGACCGAAATGGTCGAGAAAGGCCGGGCTGGTGCCCCATGTGAGCGGTCTGCCCGGCGTGCGCCGGCGTCCGCGCGGCTTGATCCAGCCAAGCTCAAGCAGGATGTCGATGGTGCCGCGCGACAGGCTGATGCCCCGGATTTCCTCGATCTCGGCGCGGGTAATGGGCTGGTGATAGGCAATGATGGCCAGCACCTCGAGGGCCGCGCGCGACAACGGCCGTTCCACCTGCTTGGTGCGGCTGAGCCGCTCGGCTATGTCTGCCCTCGTGCGAAAGGCAAAGGCATCACCGACTTGGCAGAACTCGATGCCGCTGCTGTCATCAAACCGCGCTTCGATCAGCGGCAACAGGCTCTCGAGCACGATGCCTTCGGGAAGCTGATTCTGAAGTTCGACGGCGCGCACGGGCTTTGGTGACGCGAAAATAATGGCCTCGACAGTCGCTGCCCAGACCCCGATTGCGCTGTCGTCACTCTTGCGCTCCGGCGCAAGTTCACCATTGGAAGTCGCGGTTGTCATGCTTGATCCCTTGATCTTAGAAACAGCGGCGCGAACCGGCTTTCCTGACGCAACCGTATCATGCCTTCACGCGCCAGTTCCAGCGAAGCGACGAAATGAGACGCGGTCGCCGAACGGCGATCGAGATCGGTTTTCAGATTTGGTGGCAGGAACGTCTCGAGGACGGCCCATTCCGGCAGGTCGCCGATCAGGTTGCGAAGACGTTGCGTCGCCTCCTCGACCGAGAACAGGCGCGTCGCGGCAATGGTCAGGGTGCGGTTCTCGACACCGGACTGGATCGCGCCGTAACAGGACAGCAAGTCATACAGGCTGGCCGTCCAGACCGGCTCGGTCACACTCTCGAAATGTTCGGTCTCGCCGCGCGCGAAACGCTGCTGGCCAAGGCGTGGCAGCGATATCAGCCTTTTTGCCGCCTGCTGCATCGATTCCAGCCTGACTAGCTGGTACCGCAGCGCGTCAGTCATATCGATGACTTCCTCGGCAGCTTCCGGCTCCGGCTCGGGAAGCAGAAGACGCGATTTGAGATAGGCAAGCCACGCCGCGATCACCAGATAGTCGGCTGCAATCTCGAGATCGAGGCGGCGCGCGTTTTCGATGAATGCCAGATATTGCTCGGCCAGCGGCAGGATGGCGATGCGCGCCAGATCGACCTTCTGTTCGCGCGCCAGTGTCAAAAGCAGGTCGATCGGCCCCTCGAAGCCGTCGAGGTTCACGAACAGCGACAGCTGCTCGGGCGCGTCGCGGCGCGGCTCGTCCTCGGCGAAGGAAGAAGCCGCGTTGCCGGCTCGGGTTTCGGAACCTGTGTCTGTCATGATCAGCCGCCCACCTATTCCGCAGCCCTGTCGAACTTGCGAAGGATGCAATCCTGGCCGGCCCGCTTGAGCGCGGAACAGATCCGGTCCGCCTCGACGCGTGGCAGCGGCTCGCTCACCACCCGCCAGAACACACCGTCATCGCCATTGTCATGCTTCATCGTGCCGAGTTCGGCACCATCCAGGCGGTCCTTGTGCTTGCCATTGAGAAGCCCGGCCTGTTCACGCGCCTTTGCCGCGTCGCGAAATGCCGCAAGCTGGACAAGATAGAGCGGGTCATCACCTTCCACAGCGACCCGCTTTGGCGGCTTGGGCTTGGCAGTCGGCACGGCGATCGCCGCATCCTGCCCTTCTTCACCTCCGGTGCCGGCCACCTGCTGCTCTCCGGATGCCTGACTTTCACCTTGCTGCGCGGCTGCGGTCTGCGTCCCGCTCTCGCCAACCGGCTGGTCGGCAGCTTGCGGCGCGGATACGTCAGGAGAACCGTTTTCCTCAGTGATTTCGCCAACCGGCGCAGCCGCGCTTTCCGGCGCCACAGGCTCGTCGGCGGTCTCGGCGTCCGGCAGCTTTGTCGGCGGCATTTCGGGGACAACTGACGGCGGGCGCAGAATTTCAACATTCTCGTCCGACTGGGCGAGGCCGCCGATCATGCCCATGACCGTTGTTTCCTGATGCGGAATCTTGGCACCGCCCGGATCGGCAGGTTTCACCTTGATCGGCCCGGGATCGGCCTTGATGAGAGCCACATCGACAGACGGCGCAAACAGCATCGGCGGAATGATGATCGCCGCCGCGCCAAGGCCGCAGATGACGACGAATCCGATCAGGATCATCCTGAGCCAGCGGAGACCGCGACGCTCTGCTGCCGGTCGAGCCATAGGCGCTACATCTCCTCCCGCGCTTCGATTGCCAGTACGCCGAGACCTGATCTAATCACCAATGCCGTCGCCTTGACAAGGCGCAGCCTCGCGGCGGTAAGCGCCGCATCATCCTCGCGGATAAAGCGTAATTCGGGGGCCTCGCGTCCGGCTGTCCACAACGCATGGAAGGACGCCGCCAGATCCATCAGGAAAAAAGCGATGCGGTGTGGCTCGTGCGCGTTCGCGGCGGATATGACGAGCTTCGGCCAGCTTGCCAGATGGCGCAGAACATCCATCTCGGCCGGATGATCCAGCCGGTCCATTGCTGCCTCTGCAGCGGCGTCCTCACCCGCCTGGCGCAGAACGGAACAGGCGCGAGCATGAGCGTACTGGACATAGAAAACCGGATTGTCGCGTGACTGTTCGGTGACCCGCGCGAAATCGAAGTCGAGCGTCTGCTCGCTGCGCCTGGTCAGCATGATGAAGCGGATCACGTCGGCGCCGACAGAATCGATCACGTCGCGCACGGTGACAAAGGTGCCGGCGCGTTTCGACATTTTGACCGGCCTGCCGTTATCCATGAGGTTCACAAGCTGGCACAGGCGAATATCAAGCATGCCCTTGCGCCCGGACAGCGCCTCGACGGCTGCATTCATGCGTTTGACATAGCCGCCATGATCCACGCCGAAGATGTTGATCAGCGGCCCGCCGGTCCGGTCGAGCTTGTCCATGTGATAGGCGACGTCGGATGCGAAATAGGTCCAGCTGCCGTCTGATTTCTGCAATGGCCGGTCGGTATCATCGCCGAATTCTGACGCCCGGAACAGCAACTGCTCGCGCGGCTCCCAATCTTCCGGCTCCTTGCCCTTGGGCGGCTCAAGGATGCCGCGATAGACATGTCCTTCATTCGTAAGCCGCTCGATCGCCGCGGCGACAGCACCGCTGTCGACAAGCGCCCGTTCCGAAGAGAACCTGTCCATGCTGATGCCGAGCGCCTCCAGATCCTGGCGCACGCCGTCCATCATCGCATCGATGGTGAAGCTGCGAACCGGCTCGAGCCATTCCGCCTCGTCAGCGTCGAGGAACGCCTCGCCATGCGCCGCTGCCAGCTTCTGGCCGACCTCGACGAGATAGGCGCCCGGGTAAAGGCCGGCGGGAATGTCACCGATTTTCCGGCCCAGCGCCTCGCAATATCTGAGATGGGCCGAGCGCGCCAGTGTGTCGACCTGCGCGCCAGCATCATTGATGTAGTATTCGCGGGTCACGTTCCAGCCACAGAAATCGAGCAGTCCGGCCATGGCATCGCCAAGCACCGCGCCGCGCGCATGGGCCGCATGCAGCGGCCCGGTCGGGTTCGCCGAGACATATTCCACATTCACCGGCTGGCCGGCGCCGCTGTCATTCCGGCCGTAATCCGTTCCGGCAGCGATGATATCGTCGATCTCCTGCGCCCACAGGCGCGGCTCGACGCGAATATTGATGAAACCGGGACCGGCGATCTCGATGGATGTGACGCCGGCAATCTCGCCGATTTTCACACTGAACGCCTCGGCAAGGTCGCGCGGTTTCATACCCGCGGCTTTCGCCAGCACCATCGCGGCGTTGCAGGCAAGGTCTCCATGCGACGCCTCGCGCGGCAACTCGAACACTACGCGCGACGTATCGAGATCGGCAGGCAGGTCTCCCGCCGACTTCATATCATGAACAATTGATTTAAATTCTTCTTCAAAGAATCTGAAAATATTCATTTTTTATCTCAGAATGGGTCCAAGCTCGAAGAGCCTCTGATATTCAAGCATGGCGTACCGGTCGGTCATCGAGGCGATATAGTCGGCGATCACCCTGGCGCGGGACGTCTCGTCCAGCGTGCCGATGGCCCGGCCATCATGCATCTGCCATTCGGACGGCAGCGTGTTGGTCTCGGACATAAACAAATCGAACAGCTCTGTCACCACCCGTCTTGCCTTGCTGGTCATGCGATTGACCTTGTAGTGCCGCCACATATTCGTGAACAGGAAGTCGCGGATCGTTTCAAGGTCGCGCGCCATCTCCGGGCTGAAGGCGATGACCGCCTCTCCGGCACCGCGGATGTCGTCTGCCGAACCGGCACCCAGACGTTCCAGATTGGATGATGATTGTGCCAGCAGGTCGCTTACAAACACGCTGATCAGGCGGCGGACGAGCTCATGGGTCCGGCGCCCCGGAATCAGCTGGCCGTGAGCGGCCTCTATGGCGGCAAGGATCGGGCCGACCTGCGGCAGATCGGCGATGGCATCGAAACCGAACAATCCTGCGCGAAGCGCATCGTCGAAATCATGCGACAGATAGGCGATGTCGTCGGACAGGTTGGCAAGCTGCGCCTCGGCCGAACAATGCGTGCCAAGCTCAAGCTGCAGGGACGCATCGAGCGCGGCAATCGCCGGGCGGACGGCCGAACGGTCAGCGATCGGGCCATTATGCTTGACCACACCTTCCAGCGTTTCCCAGGTGAGGTTCAGCCCGTCAAAGGCGGCATAGCGCTGTTCAAGTGCCGTGACCACGCGAACAGTCTGCTCGTTATGATCGAACCCGCCGAAATCCCGCATCGCGGCCTGAAGCGCGTCTTCGCCAGCATGGCCGAACGGGGTGTGGCCCAAATCGTGGGCGAGCGCCACCGCCTCGGCAAGATCGTCATTCAGGCGAAGCGCACGCGCCATCGACCGCGCGATCTGCGCAACCTCGATGGAATGCGTCATGCGGGTACGGAAATAGTCACCCTCGTGATAGACGAAAACCTGCGTCTTGTGTTTCAGCCGTCTGAACGCTCCGGAATGCAGGATGCGGTCGCGGTCACGCTGGAACGGCGTGCGGCCGGCCAGTGTGTCGGCCAGTGTATCGGGCATCGCGCCGGATTTGCCGCCATCACCGCGCTCGCGCGTCTCGTCATGCTGCCGTCCACGGCTTTGCGGCCCATGGCAGGCATAGGCGGCAAGATCGCGCGTCTCGCGCATGGAATTCTCGGCTGCGGATGACACGTCGGACAACCCCGGGAGCGTGGCGTGGAACTGCCGGTAATGTAGGCTTTGCAGGGATTTTTCTCAAACATAATCACCCGGCATGAACAGCTGCCATGCGCCTGACACCGACAATCCCTCCAGCCCCTGCGCCCAGCTTGATTTGCCGCCCTCCTGCGGTCATATTGGAAACAGGACGCGACCCGCGCGCAGGAGGCCATTCAGGCGATGAGCGACAGCACAGCAGACAACATGTCAGGCAGCACCGCAGACGCCGGGGCGGCAGGTCCGGGCCATGCCGGTCAACCGGGTGCCGGACAGTTCGGGCTGAGCGCCGCGGCGGCAAAGCGGATCACCGTGATGCTGGAGAACGAGCCCGACGGCAGCTTCTTCCGGGTCGCCGTGAATGGCGGCGGCTGCTCCGGCTTTCAGTATGAGTTCAGCATCGACACGGCGCGCCAGGACGATGATCTGAGTTTCGTCAGCCATGATGTCGAGGTCGTGATCGACGAAATCTCGCTCGAGCTGGTGGACAATGCCGAGCTCGACTATGTGCAGGACCTGATGGGCGCCTATTTCTCGGTCAGCAATCCGAACGCCACAGCCTCCTGCGGTTGCGGCACCTCCTTCTCAGTCTGATCCGATGCGAATCGCCAGCTGGAACGTGAACTCCGCCAAGGCGCGGCAGGACCACATCCTGAACTATCTGCGCGCCGGCAGCTGTGATGTCCTGCTGATCCAGGAAACCAAGACACAGGACGTGAATTTCCCGGTCGAGGCCTATCAGGAGCTTGGCTGGCACGTCGCCTTTCACGGGCAGAAAAGCTATAACGGCGTCGCTATCGCCGCACGGATGCCGCTGGAAGACGTCACCAGCGGCCTTCCCGGCGATGACGAGGACGAGCAGGCCCGCTACATGGAGGCCACGGTCGGCGGCGTTCGTGTCGCCACCATCTACCTGCCGAACGGAAACCCGGCACCTGGGCCGAAATTCGACTACAAGCTGTCATGGATGAAACGGCTGCGCGCCCGTGCAGGCGAGATGCTGGCATCGGAAATGCCGGTCGTTCTCGGCGGCGATTTCAATGTGATCCCGCAGGATATCGACTGCTACGACCCGCCCGGTTGGGAGGGCGACGCCCTCACCCGGCCGGAAAGCCGCGCCGCCTTCTACAGCCTGTGCCATGACGGCTATACCGACGCGCTTCGAGCCTGCCACCCGGCGGAGGTTCTGTACAGCTACTGGGATTATCAGGCCGGCGCCTGGCAAAAGGACAACGGCGTGCGGATCGACCACCTGCTGCTGTCACCGGAGGCCGCCGACCGGATCACCGGCGCGGGCGTCGACAAGGGACCGCGCGGCGAAGAAAAACCCTCCGACCACACACCCGTCTGGGTGGAACTCGCCGACCCCGCCTGACGGCGCCGGCGCGCCCGATCACCTAGCGATGCCTGTTGCTTGGCGTGAAGCCGGTCTTGTCGGCCTTGCGCGGCTCGTTCACCCACAGCTGTCCGCCCGGATGCATGCCGGCGCCATGAACGGCCGACACCGCAGAACAGCGCATGCGGTTCAGCAGCCTTGTATCGGCATCGCCGACTGACGGATGCGTGCCGCCATTCGCGGCCACGGCCGCGTCCCAGGCCGCCTTGCGGGATGCCATCACGGCGTCATCCTCGAGCTGCTTGCAGCTGAGCGTGTTGTCGTTCAGATCGACCAGAATGTCGTCGCCCTGCTCGATCAGGCCGATCGGGCCGCCGACAGCGGCCTCCGGACCGACATGGCCGATCACAAGGCCGACCGAACCGCCGGAGAAGCGGCCGTCCGTCATCAGGCCGACAACGATGCCGCGCTCGCGGCAGAGCGCTGTGATGCGCGAGGTGGAGTCCAGCATTTCGGGCATGCCGGGACCGCCGACCGGGCCTTCATAGCGGACAACGATCATATCGCCATCCTCGAAATGGTCGGGGTTGCCGTCCAGCATCTCGAGCAGCTTCTGCTCGCCGTCGAACACCTTGGCGCGGCCGGCGAAGATATTGTTCTCGAGGCCACCCTCGACACCGGCGAGTTTCAGCACGGCGCTGAATTCCGGTGACAGGTTGCCGCCGAGCACGCGAAGGCCGCCGGTCGGCTTGTAGGGCTTTGCCACGCTGTGGATGACATCGCCATCTGGCGCCGGCGGATCGAGGCGCGCCAGCTGCTCGGCAAGCGTCTCGCCGGTGCAGGTCAGCACATCGCCGTTCAGCAGGCCGGCATCAAGCAGGTCCTTCACGAAGACCTGAATGCCGCCCCTGGCGTCGATATCGACCATCGAGAACCGGCCGAACGGACGGGCATCGACGATCACCGGCACGACATTGGTCGACAGGTGGTTGAATTCCTCGGCGCTCATCACATCGGCGGAGAAATTGCTGTAGCCCGCGGCACGGGCGATTTCCGGCGCGTGCAGCATGACGTTGGTCGAGCCACCCACCGCCATCGCCACGATGATGGCGTTGCGGATGGATTCGTTGGTGACGATGTCACGTGGCTTGATGTCCTTGGCGACCATGTTGTCGAGGCAGTCGATCAGCTGGTCGGGGAATTCGGTCAGGCGGCGGTCATCCTGCGACGCCGGAGACACCATATGAAGCGGCTGCATGCCGACGACGCCGATGAAGGTCTGCATCGTGTTGTAGGTGAACATGCCGCCACAGCTGCCGAAGCCCGGGCAGGCCTCCAGCGCGATCCGGCGCTTCATCCCCTCGTCGTCGCTACCTGCCAGCTGGTAGCTGGTGATGATATCGATCGGCTCGCCGGTGGCGGAATCGGTTCCCGGGCGGATCGATCCGTCCGACATGATCACGGCCGGGCGGTTGTGCTCCAGGATCGCGGCAAGCGTTCCAACGGGCGGCTTGTCGCAGGCCACGACGGCGATCACGCCCTCAAGGCCGGAAGCGCTCAGGTGCTCGCAAAGCGAATCATTGGTGACCTCGCGCCCGATCAGCGAATACCGCATTTCCTTGGTGCCGTTGCGGATGCCGTCCGAGGTGGCGATGGTGAATTCCGGCTGCACAAGCCGCATCGACATCTTGTCGGACTCGGTGCCGATACGCGCCAGAAGCGCCTGATGGATGGTTTCCACCTTGGGCTGGACGCCGACATAGCACTGGGAATCCCCCTTGTTACCGACAACGCCGATCGACGGCTCGTGGATCAGGTCCACCGAAGTGCCGAGTTCGCGCGCGACGCCGAATGTCTGGCTGTTCCGGCCTGGATTCTTGTCGATGAGGACTGTCTTCGAATTTTTCATATCAACCCCGGGGTTTGACCTGATCTGTGTTCCAATTGATGTTGCGACCGCCACCTTAATGCAGGTGACGGCATCCTGTCAGCCGAGACGTGACAGCGCAGCTTCGAGCGCCGCGCGGCGTGTCTGTTCCTCGTCCAGCCGGCGACGGTTTTCTTCCACCACCTCTTCAGGCGCCTTGGCGATGAAGCCGGGATTGTCCAGCTTGCGCGAAATCTTCTCGATCTCGCCACCAACGGCGGCAATGGCCTTTTCAAGGCGCGCCCGTTCCGCGTCAAGATCGAGGATGCCGGCAAGCGGCAGCCCGATATCGACGCCGTCAACCGTGCCACGTGCCGTGCCGCTGCCGAAATTCTCGACCGTCTCGATCCCCTCGAGGCGGGCCAGCCGCAGCAAGGCTGCCCGGTTCACCTCGACAGACCGGGTCTGAAGGTCCGAAGCGCCGCGCAGCTGAAGTACAGGCTTCGCTGAAAGTGGTACATTCATTTCGGAACGTATATATCTGATATCACTGATAAGATTGATCAGAAAACCAATCTCCTTCGGCGAATCCGTCTGCGGAAGCGCGACCGCATCCGGCCAGGCTTCGGTGATCATCATGTCGCTGCTGGCGAAGATCTTCTCGTTCAGCTCTTCGGTCAGGTAGGGCATGATCGGATGCAGCAAGCGCAACGATCCGGCAAGGATGGCTGCCGCAGTGGCGCGGGTCTCGGTCGCATCGCCATCGAGCTGCGGCTTGATCAGCTCGACATACCAGTCGCAATAGGAATGCCAGACAAAGCTGTAGAGCGCATCGGCCGCCTCGTTGAAGCGGTAGGCCTCGATGGCGGCAGTGGTCTTCGCAATCGCCTCGTTATATTCGGCGACGATCCAGCGGTTGACCGGCTCCTCGACCTTTGCGAGGTCAATCTCGCCTGCCCCGCCAGTACAGCCGTTCATCTGCAGGAAACGGCAGGCGTTCCAGATCTTGGTGGCGAAGTTGCGGTAGCTCTCCAGCCGTGTCGTCGACATCTTGATGTCGCGGCCCTGCGCGGCCATGGCTGTCAGCGTGAAGCGCAGCGGATCGGCGCCATACTGGTCGATCAGGTCCAGCGGGTCCATCACATTGCCCTTGGATTTCGACATCTTCTGGCCCTTCTCGTCGCGGACAAGGGCGTGGATGTAGACATCCCGGAACGGCACTTCGCCGTCCATGGCGTACATGCTCATCATCATCATACGGGCGACCCAGAAAAAGATGATGTCGAACCCGGTGACCAGAACCGCGCCCGGATAATAGCGCGCTAGGTCGCGTGTCACCTCGTCCGTCCCGTCCGGCCAGCCGAGGGTCGAGAACGGCCACAACCCGCTCGAGAACCAGGTGTCGAGCACATCCTCGTCACGGCGCAGCTCGACGGCCTCGCCGTAATGCGCCTGTGCCGCGGCGAGCGCCGCCGCTTCATCCTCTTCGACGAAGATATGGTCGTCTGGCCCGTACCAGGCGGGAATCCGATGCCCCCACCACAGCTGGCGCGAGATGCACCATGGCTGGATGTTGCGCATCCATTCGAAATAGGTCTTCGACCAGCGCTCCGGCACGAAGCGTGTGCGCCCGTCCTCGACAGCGGCGATCGCCGGCTTCGCCAGTTCGGCGGCGTTCACATACCACTGGTCCATCAGCCAGGGCTCGATGACGACGCCCGAACGGTCACCGTGCGGGACGCTGTTCAGCACCTTCTCCTCGCGCTCGACCAGCCCTTCTTCGGCAAGGTCGGCAAGGATCTGCTTGCGCGCCTCGTACCGGTCCATGCCCTGATATTTTTCCGGAATTTCCGGAATGGCTTCCATCTTTGCCTGCGCCGTCATCAGGTTGATCAGCGGCAGATCGTGGCGGCGGCCGACCTCAAAGTCGTTGAAGTCATGCGCCGGGGTGATCTTCACCGCGCCCGACCCTTTTTCCGGATCAGGATATTCGTCGGCGATGATCGGGATCGGCCGGTTCGACAGCGGCAGGATGCACATACGGCCGACCATATGCCTGTAGCGCTCGTCGTCCGGATGAACGGCCACGGCGCCGTCGCCAAGCATGGTTTCGGGGCGGGTCGTCGCGATGGAGATATATTCGTCCTCTGATCCCTCAAGCCTGTATTTGAGGTGCCACATCGAGCTTTCCTGCTCGCGCTGCTCGACCTCGAGGTCGGAGATGGCGGTCAGCAGTTTCGGGTCCCAGTTGACCAGCCGCTTGTCGCGATAGATCAGCCCGTCGCGGTGCATCTGGACAAAAATCTTGATGACGGCGCGCGACAGCCCGGCATCGAGGGTAAACCGGTTGCGTTCCCAGTCCGGCGAGGCGCCGAGCCGGCGCATCTGGCGCTGGATTGTGCCGCCCGACTCCGCCTTCCATTCCCACATCCGCTCGAGGAACTTTTCACGGCCCATGTCGCGCCGGTCGATGCCCTGTTCGGCCAGCTGGCGTTCGACCACCATCTGCGTCGCGATGCCGGCATGGTCCTGACCCGGCTGCCACAGCGTGTCGCGGCCGCGCATGCGGTTGAACCGGATCAGCAGGTCCTGAAGCGTGAATGTAAGGGCATGGCCCATATGCAGGCTGCCGGTCACATTCGGCGGCGGCATCATGATCACATAAGGTTCGGCTTCCGAAGACGGGTCACAGGCGAAATTGCCGCCGCCTTCCCAGCGTTCGTACCAGTCTGCTTCGATGATCTTCGGATCGTAGGTCTTGGCGAGTTCTGTATCTGACATGATCGGTTCTGACAAAATAAGATCGCCGCGTCTTGTCTGGGCGGGGGGCTCGTTCCCGCACCGGTCAGCGGCGATGGATCAATCCTGTGTGTTCAAGCGGTCTCGGTTGGCGTTTCTACGCATTTCGGAGGCGTTCTGCAATGCGGCTTAGTCACCCGCGCTCATCTGCTGTGCCATCCACTGGTCTATATGTTCGCGGACCATGCGCCTGACCTCCTCTTCACTGACCGCCAGCTTGCCGTCAGGGCCTATTTTGCCCTGCTCCTCGAGCGTTGCCATCACAAGCGCCCTGATGCTGGCCTCGGCGTTCTCGCCAGCCGCGGCGGAAGAAGATTTCCTGCCCGCCGTTCCGAAGTCGGGTTCGGCGCGAGGCCTGTGTATTCTGGCAACCGGCGGTACATCCTCAATGCCTTTGGCGACCTTGTCGGCCTCTTCGGCTAGACGGCTGATCGTATCGGTCGGATCGATAATCGCCCTCGCCGGACTGCGCCAGACAACCTCGTCGAGGTCGAGGATGCCGTCATCAAGGGCGCCGAACGCCTTCTGCCGTTCCTCGACAGCCTCGCGGATCGCTGCCATGGCATCCGTTTCGCCGTCGTTTTCCTGTTTCTGGCTCACCCTCGGCGGGTCCTTTCACAACAACGCCGCACGGACGGCACCGGCCTGCTCAGGGCTGGTTCGTGCGGATGTCCCACACGATGCCGCTATTTTCGGCAGCAATTGGTCCGGCATCATCCAACTGGACCAGCACAGCCGTTTCGGTGACCTCGATTGTCTCTGGCTCTTCCACCGGAACCACCAGGCTCGTCTCTTCCGTCTCGGGCTGCGAATCGACCTCCGCATCAGCAGCCCCGGCATCCGAAGCCCCGCCGTCACCTTCCGGCCATTCGACGTTCAGCGGCACCCAGCTCGTGAAGCGTGGCTCGATCGGCTGCATGTCCTGAAGCGGGCCCAGAACACCGTCAAGGTTGAAGGAACTGGCAGACAGCATGCCGCTTGCGGCCCGCAGGCGGAAGGCCGCCATCAGGATCGCGTGATCTGCGCTTACCCCGCGCAGTTCGGCATCGCTGACATCCTGTTCGGCGTCCAGAACGTCCAGTGTTGTCTTCTGGCCAAACTGGAATTCATTGGTAATGCCTGTGGCAACAAGGCGCGATGCGGCAAGCTCGGCATTGACAGCGGCGCTGTGCGAGCGTGCCGTCTCGAGATTGCGAAAGGCGTTTCGAACAGCAAGGCTGGCTGACCGCAAGGCGTTGTCACGGTCGAATTTGGCGGCCTCGAGGCTTGCCGAAAGGCTGCGCGACTTGGCACGGATCGATCCGGTCGGCATCAGCGGCGAGGACAGCTTGATCTGGGCCGATAACTCGGTTTTGTCGGACCGGGTCCCCTCCGCCATCGACTCCGTCGCGTTCAGCGAGAATGCGACCGTCGGCTTGACGCTCGCCATCAGGGCATTGAACTGCTGCGTCGACACATCGACCGTCAGGCGCGCAATGGCGACATCAGGGCTGTATTGGCGCGCCATGTCGTCAGCTTCAATCAGCGTTACCGGCAACATGCCGGCATCAATGTCCGGGTCCAGATTGCCGGCCTCGAGGCCGGTCGCTGTCAGGAATGAATCCTCGGCATTGCGAAGACCGGTAAGAGCATCAATCAAGGTGGTGCGCGCCCGTGACAGCCGGGCTTCGGCCTGGGCCAGCTGGGTCTGGGTCGCCGCCCCGGCTTCGAGCCGCACCCGCGCCGCATTCACGTGCTCCTCAAGCCTTGCGACATTGGCCTCGTTCAGCGCGACCTCGCGGTTGGCCTTCAGCACCGACAGATAAGTCTCGATCGTTCCCAGAAGAACCTGCTGCTCGGCGGCTCTGTAACGCGCTTCGGCGATATCGAGCCGGATCGCGCCAAGTCGTGCATTCTCGTCCGTCTGGCCGCCGTCATACAGGTTGCGGCTCAGGCTGACCGTGGCGTTGACGCTCTGCGAATCAAGAAACCCGCTCTTTGTCGCGCCCTTCGCATCCGTCTTGTACTGGTTGCCGGTCAGCGTTCCGGTGGCACGCCATTCCGATGTCGAAACCGCCGTGCCGATATCCTCACGGCTGGCGAGCCATGATTTGCGCGCGGATTGAAGGGTCAGGCTGTTGGACAGCGCCGCCCGCAAAGTCTCTTCAAGCGTCACAGCGCCGGCAGGCACAGATGTCGCCAGAAAGGTTGCAATAACCGTTACGCAGATTGTAAGGGGTGTAAGTGAAGGGCGCATAAAATCTCTGCTTTCAGGGCGTTTGACCTTCGACGCTCCCCTCGCCTCCAGTCCGTTAGAATACAAATTCGCGTTTACAACGGAATTCGTCAAGCACTGGCACCTGTGCGTCGAACAACGGCTTGCGGACAAAATCATCGCCAGCCATGGTCCAGACGCTGGCGACCCCTACCGCGGCGTCCGCCGGACGCCACACGGCGACAAGCCTGCCGCCATTGCCAAGTTGCTTCAGAATGCGCTCGGGCACGGTTTCGACCGCGCCTTCGACAAGGATGGCGTCATAGGGCCCTTCCTTGGCAAACCCATCGGTCAGCCGCCCCTTGATCGCGACAGCGTTGTCGGTGCCGATCGAGACGAGCGTTTCCTGCGCCTTCTCGACCATCTGCGTGCGTGTCTCGACAGCGATGACGGAACCGGCGAGCTTTCCAAGGATCGCTGTGCCGTAGCCTGTGGCGGCTCCGATCACCAGAACATTGTCACCTTTCGAGACCTGCATGGCCTGGATCATCCGCGCCATGACCATCGGCTCCATCATGCAGCGTCCGCCCGGCAACGGCAGATCTTCATCGACATAGGCGATGGCGCGCTGGTTGCGGCCCACAAAGGCCTCGCGCGGGACTGTGGCAAAAGCATCAATGATGGCTTCATCGGTGACCTTGGTCGGCCTGATCTGGCAATCGACCATCGTCTGGCGGGCAAGGCTGAAATGTGTATTGTCCATTTTCTCTATCCGGCACCTGAAAACAGAACTGCCCTTGCAAGGGCTTTGATTTGTGGAGGTTATAAGGTCATGGCCCGGCAAACACAATGCCGCG
>WTIL01000010.1 GCA_011522725.1 Rhodospirillaceae bacterium | reverse complement strand
CAGATCGGTGTGCCCTGCCTTGTGATCGAGCAGGTTGCCGAGTTGAAGCCGCTTGGCGTCGGGATCAATCTGCAGCCCAATGCCGTGCGCGAGCTCATGGATCTCGGCTTTACGGCAGAAGATATGAACGGTTTCGGGGTGCCGGCGCGCGAATGGGCGCTTGTCGGGCGTCAGGGGCAGGAAATCTATGCCGAGCCGCGCGGCACAGATGCGGGATATCACTGGCCGCAATATGCGGCGCATCGCGGCCGGTTCCATATGGCGCTTTACCAGCGTTTCCGCGAGCTGGCGGGGGATGCCTCCATCCGGCTCGGCGCGCGCGCGACGGCATACCGCACCCTTGATGACGGGCGCGTTGCCGTAACACTGGACACAGGCGACGGGCCTGACGAGGTGACCGGCCGCCTGCTGATCGGGGCTGACGGCATCCATTCGGCCATAAGGGCGCAGATGCATCCCGAACAGCCGCCGATCCACTGGGGAGGGGCGATCCTGTGGCGCGGCACGTCGCTGGCGCGGCCGGTGCGCACCGGATCCTCCTTTATCGGGCTTGGCGACCATCGGCACAGGATGGTGATCTATCCGATATCGGCACCGGACCCGGACACGGGGCTGGCCCTGATCAACTGGATTGCCGAGGTCACCTATGACGATCCTTCGGCGCGGGACCGCACCGGTTGGTACAATCGTGTCGAGATTGATGATTTCATCCATTATTTCGAAGACTGGACCTATGACTGGCTTGATGTGCCGGCGCTGATCCGGGGTGCTGATGCCGCCTATGAGAACCCGATGATTGACCGTGATCCGGTGCCGACATGGGTCGACGGGCCGGTGGCGCTGATGGGCGATGCCGCGCATCCGATGTACCCGACCGGATCAAACGGTGCGAGCCAGGCCATCATCGATGCCAGGGTTCTCGGTGCGAAATTCATCGAACACGGGGTCAACGCATCGGCGCTCGCCGCCTATAACGAGCAGCTGTGCGGGCCTGTGTCGGAGGTCGTGCTCCGCAACCGCGGGGCGGGGCCCTTCGGCCTTCTCAATCTGGTGAATGACCGGTGCGGCGGCGAGTTCGAGGATATTGAAACCGTCGTGCCGCGGGACGAGCGTGAGGAATTCATGGCGCGCTACAAGGCCGCCGCCGGGTTCGCCCGCGACACGCTGAACGCGGCACCGCCCACGATTGCGCCCGGCCTGATGGTCCGCGGCTAGTCCCTGATGTCGGTCGTGCCCAGCGAATTCGCGTAGCCGCGAAGAATCCTGTCGGCGATGATGGCGATGAAGGCCATCGACAACCCAGCCGTCATGCCAAGCCCTGTGTCCGCGTCGCGAAGGCCGATATTGACCTGTTCGGCAAGGCCCCGCGCACCGACCAGTACCGCGATGATCAGCATGGCAAGCGCGAACAGGACTGTCTGGTTCAGCCCCAGAAGGATGGCCGGGCGCGCCACCGGAAGCTCGATCATCAGCAGTCTCTGTAGCGGCGAGCAGCCATTTGCGCGCGCCGCCTCGACCAAAGTCGGCGGCACATGCCGCAGCCCGTGCTCGGTATAACGGATGAGTGGCACGATGGCGTAGAGCACGATCGCGACAAGGGCGGAGAACTCGTTCACCTGGAACAGGGCGACTGCCGGGATCAGGAATATATAGAGCGGGATCGACTGCAGCGTATCGTTCACCGGCCGCAGGATGCCTGATACGAGATCCGACTTCGCCGCGAGGATGCCGAGGGGGCAGCCGATCAGCAGGCATACAAGGATGGCGGCCGAACACAGATAGACCGAATAGAGCGCGCCCTGCCAGTGCCCGGTCAGGGTGATGGCAAGCACCATGGCGCAGGCGACCAGCGCAAAGCGCCACCCCGCATGCCGCCATGCCAGCCAGCCCACCCCGGCGAACATCACCCACCACGGCATGTAGCTGAATCCGCAATAGGCGATCAGGCCGACCGACAGAAGCAGGCCGGCAGCCGTCGTCCGGCCGCGCCAGGCAAGCCATGCCGTCCCGGCAAGCACTGTCAGCAGGTAGGCCGTCTGCATCACCGGGGTGAAGGTGAAGCCCCAGGTGATCGGCAGGACAGCCTTGGTCAGGCCGATGCGAAGCGGCAGCAGAAGATACATGAGCGCGGTCTTCTTGATCGCGTCCAGCGTCATGCCATGGGTGGCGATGAAGTCCTGCAGCCAGCCATTCACCGCAATCTCGCCAAGCCGGAAAAAGACGGCGCTGGCAACGGCGATGAGGTCGGCATAGCTCTTCAGCGCGATGCTGGCGGCAAGAACCAAGCCCAGCCCGGCCAGCTGCCACAGGATGGGGATCGCCCGCCTGCCGGTGTCTCGTCCGACGGATTCGCGCCTCGTCGCCGCGGCGCGAGTCAGCCTGTCGATGACGACGGCCAGCAGCACGATGACGATGCCGGCGGCAAGCGCCTGACCGAAGCGCGCGGACCCCTTGTTCGTGGCGACGAGGACCTCGCGCCCGATATCGTCGAACCCGCCGATCACGGCGGCGATGATGACCATCGACAGGCTGGCCAGAACCAGCTGGTTGATGCCGACAAGGATCTGCTGCTTGGCGCAGGGAAGCTCGATATAGCAGAAGCGCTGCCATGGTGTCGTTCCGGACATGGAAGACACCTCGCGAAGTTCCTGCGGCACCGATTGCAGCCCCAGCAGCACATTGCGGGTCATTGGCGGCGCCGCATAGATCATGCTGGCAAGAACCCCGGGAACCGGGCCGAAGCCGAACAGCACCACCAGTGGCGCGAGATAGGCAAAGGTCGGGATCGTCTGCATCAGGTCCAGCGTGGGCTGAAGCACCGCGTTGGCGCGCCTTGATTTCGCACCCAGAACGCCGAGCCCGAACCCGACGGCAAGCGCCAGCGGCACCGCCACGCCGACCATCGACAGCGTGTTCATGGATTTCAGCCAGTATCCCGACAGCGCCATATACAGGACCGCCGTGCCGCATAATGCGGCAAGACCAATTCCCCTGAGCCGCCAGGCAAGCCAGGTCACTGCGATGACGATAAAGGGCCAGGGCGTGGCGTGCAGGATTTTCTGCAACCCGCGAACCGCATGGTCGAGGCCGCCTGCAACCGCTCTGAGCGCCGGTTTGAAGACCGCGACGAACCAGTCGATCCCGCCATTGATGGCAGCTGCAATTGCATCGCTTCCGGCAAGCGGCGATGCCACAAGCGCCGGCAGATGTTCAGGCATGATGATGGCTGCGATGCCGAGCAGCAACAGAAGGGCAAGAGCAGCGCGCCGGACAGCGTCGAGTGACAGGCCTGTGCCGGCGGTTGTTGCCGCGCCGCTCACCCGGTCTGCCCCGGGGTTGCCTGTCTGACAGTTTCAATCGCCTGGGCTCGGTCGATCTTGCCGGTGACGCGCCCGTTGCTGTCGATCACATTGATGGTGGATACATCACCGCCCGTGGTGAGCAGCATATCCTCGATCGACAGGCTGGCCGGCATTTTGGGCGCGCCGGAAACGGCACGGCCCGCAGGCTCCATGATGTCGCCAAGTTTCAGCACCTGAAGCCGCGAGACATCGCCGACGAACCGGCTGACATAGTCATCTGCCGGATTCAGCAGCAATTCGGCGGCGCGGCCCTGCTGGATAATCCGGCCGTCGCGCATGATCGCGATGCGGTCGGCGAGGCGGACCGCCTCGGAAAAGTCATGCGTCACGAACAGGATCGTTTTCTGGAGCCGCGCCTGCAGTTCCAGCAATTCGTCCTGAAGCTGCTTGCGGATCAGCGGGTCAAGCGCGCTGAAGGGCTCGTCGAGAAGCCAGACTTCGGGATCGACGGCAAGCGAACGGGCGATGCCGACGCGCTGCTGCTGTCCGCCGGACAGTTCCGACGGGTAGGCGCCGCCGCGGCCGTGAAGCCCGACAAGATCGAGCATTTCATTCGCCTTGGCTGCGCATTGTTCTGCCGACTCGCCGCGCACCTTCAGCGGAAAGGCGATGTTCTGAAGTGCTGTAAAATGCGGGACAAGACCGAAATTCTGGAACACCATTCCCATCCGGTGCCGCCGGATATCCATCAGCCGCGCTTCCGGCATGGTGGCGAGGTTCGCGTCGTCGAGCCAGACTTCGCCGGCTGACGGGCGCTGCAGCTGGGCGATGCACCGCAGCACGGTGGATTTGCCGGATCCCGACAGACCCATGATCACAAACAGCTCGCCCGGTGCGATCTCGAGATTGACGTCGCTTGCGCCGATGATAGCGCCGGTGCCGGCTATGGCCTCGTCAACGGATGTGCCGTTGCTGCGGCGCGCGCAGGCCGCCTCGGCGGCATCGCCAAAGACCTTCCACAGGCCGTGACAGCGAATCTTGGGTTCGGTTCTGGATGCCTCCGGCATGATGCAGGGCCCCGCTTGAAACTTGCCGTAACAGGAAGAGGGGCACGGCAGGATACCACCGTGCCCCTTTGGTCTGTGGTGTCTAGCGCGACTTGGCGGCGCTGATCAGCGCGTCGACAGCCGCCGCATTGGCATCGATATGCGCCGCAACGACAGCGTTGATGTCCTCGCCGCGTCCGTCGACAGCGGCCATCATCTGCTGCTGGGCACCGGCCTCGAGCGTGTAGTTCGCCAGAATGTCGCCGGCGGCAGGCCAGGTGTCATTGAAGCCGGCCCATGTCACCTTGAAGATGCGGGTCGGGCTGAAGTCGCAGTCGCCTGTGGCCGACTTGTTCACGCCCCAGGACGGGTCGTTGTAGCACTCTTCGGTGCCGGCCGGCAGGGCCACCCACTCGGTGTCGTACTCGGCAAGCGCCCAGTGCGGCTGCCAGAACGTCATGACCAGCGGCGACTTCTTCGCGATCGATGCCTCAAGCTCGGTGATCAGCGCACCTTCGGAGCCGGCCGGAACGGCGGTGAAGTTCATGCCCATCGCCTCGAACCGGTCCTTGCCGGGCGAGCCCCAGTCAGCCGGATAATCGAGAAGACGCCCCTTCGGCAGGGTCTCGACCGACGCGAACTTGTCGGCGCAGGCATTCAGCGCCTCCCAGTCAGGCAGGCCCGGGCAGATTTCCTTCATGTGGACCGGGTAGAGAACGCCTTCGCGTGCATCCAGGCCGAGATCGCCGATATCGACAACCTTGCCTGCCGCCTCGGCCTCACCGAACTGGCCGGGCGCGTTCGAGGTCCAGATTTCGAGTGTTGCATGCAGGTCACCTTCGCCAAGCGCAATGAACTGCGGGCCGTAACCGGCAGTCACATATTCCACGCTGTACCCGGCGCGCTCGAGGATGGCGCCCGCGACGCGGGTCGACAAATGCTGGCCGGTCCATTCGTTGATCGCCAGTTTGATGGCCTTGTCGGTTGCCCCCATTTCAAGCGCATTCGCCGGCAGGCTGGCAACGCTGGCAGCAATCACGGCTGCGCCAAGCAGACCTTTTACTGTTTTCATCGTTTCTTCCCCTTGTTTCCTTCAGTTGTGCGACAGCTTTGCTGCCGTCGATGGATCTTTGTGAATCCTTGGCGTTTATCCTGCACATAAATTTTGCCGTTGAACATAGGGCAAATTCGCTTGTCTGTCCGCCGGTCAATCTTTGTGCCCGTCGTCGGGATGGTGGATTGACCGGCAGGCCGGGGACTGTCACGAATGAGGGAGACGGTGACGGGACCAGCCGATGATAGAGATTCTCTCAAGACAGCACAGCCAGCGAACCGCCTCGATCATGGTGTTCGCGGCCTCGTCCATGTGGGGGCTGCTGTGGGTGCCGATGCGGCTGACCGAATCAATGGGGGTCGCGCCGCTGTGGGTGCAATTCTGGTTCACGACGATGCCGGCGCTGTTTCTGGCCGGACTTTACGCACCGTCACTGATGCGCCAGCGCGCCTTCTGGCCCGTCTATCTGATATCCGGCATGTGCATCGGCATGGGATACACGCTCTATGCGGTCGGGCTGCTGGTGGGATCGGTCAGCAAAACCACCGTCCTGTTCTATCTGACGCCGATCTGGTCGACACTGCTTGGAATGGTCTTCCTTGGCGAAAGTCCCGGCATTCGGCGCTGGGGCGCAATCGCGATGGCGACACTCGGCTGTTGCCTTGTGATGCGCATCAACCCGATCGAGATGCAGCTGGAAAAGGTGGACTTGCTTGGCCTGCTGTCTGGTGTTTTCTGGGGTATGGGAACGGTGGCGCTGCGCCGGTATCCCGAGGCTGACTACAAAAATGCGACCATGGCGCAATATGTCTGCGGCACCCTGATCACCGGCGCGGCAATCCTGATCCTGGGAACCGACACACCCGAATTGGCTGCGAACGGGAAGGCTGCGTTGATGGGGGCTGTTTTCGGGATACTCGTCTTCATGTCGACCTTCATGATGATCATCAGGATCATGCAGTATATGTCGCCCGGCCGGGTCGGCATCCTGATGCTGTCGGAGGCTCTTGTGGCAGTTATCTCGGCGATGCTTTTTCTCGGCGAGCTGTTGTCGTTCGCCCAATGGATAGGGGTTCTGGTGATCTTGTCGGCCGGTGTGATCGTCGCGCTGACGGATGATGTTTCCGAAACGGCCGAAGCCTGAGGCACGGCGAGGGACAGAGAGCCAAAATGCTGTCGAAAATGTACAAATACCCGCGTTGCGATGGGACCAGAGTTTTCAGGCAAGCGACGTGAAGAGGACTACCCTGTGACCAAAGGCAACCGCGCCCCCAACATCGTTCTGATCATGGCTGACCAGCTGGCCCCGCAATTCACCGGGGCCTACGGACACCCGGTGGTGAAGACGCCCCATATCGATGCGTTGGCAGGCCGCGGCATGCGGTTCGATTCCGCCTATTGCAACTCGCCGCTCTGCGCGCCGTCGCGCTTCAGCTTCATGTCCGGCCAGCTGGTCTCGCGGATAGGCGCATATGACAACGCGTCGGAATTCTCGGCATCTGTTCCGACATTCGCTCATTACCTTAAGCTAATGGGCTATCGCACTTGTTTGTCTGGAAAAATGCACTTTGTCGGACCCGACCAGATGCATGGATTCGAGGAACGGGTGACGACGGACATCTACCCTTCGGACTATGCCTGGACGCCGGACTGGGAACGGACCGAGGAACGTATCGACAAGTGGTACCACAACATGGCCACGGTGAAGGAGGCCGGAATCGGCGCCGCGACCTTCCAGATCGATTATGACGAGGAGGTCGCGTTCTTCGCCAAACGCCGGATCTTCGACTATGCGCGTGATGACGACCAGCCATTCTGTCTTGTCGCCAGCTTCATCCATCCGCACGACCCCTATGTCGCGCGGCAGGAATGGTGGGATCTCTATGATCCGGACGAGATCGACATGCCGAAAACCTCGATGTCGCCGGAGGAGCATGACGGGTTCTCGCGGCGCGTGCTTGACGGGATCGAAGCGTCTGCCGTGCCGTTGACCGAGGCCGAAATCCGCAAGGCGCGGCATGCCTATTATGCGAATGTCTCCTATTTCGACAGCAAGGTCGGCGAACTGGTCCAGACAATCACCGAAGCCGGGATGATCGACAACACGATCTTCATCATCACCGCCGATCATGGCGACATGCTTGGCGAGCGTGGTCTCTGGTACAAAATGAACTTCTTTGAGCATTCCGCGCGAGTGCCGATGATCATGGCAGGTCCGGGGATCGCCAACGGCACGGCATCGAACGCTTGCAGCCTTGTCGATATGCTGCCGACGATGCTGGACATCGCCGGGTCGGCCGGCGTGCCGATGCCGGAGATTGGCATGCCTGTCGACGGGCGGTCGCTGATGCCGCTTGCACGCGGCGAGGATGACCCGGTGGACGAGGCCGTTGGCGAATATTGCGCCGAAATGGCCGGACATCCGGTCTTCATGATCCGGCGTGGCGATTACAAATACATCGCCTGTGACGGCGACAGCCCCTTGCTTTACAATCTGGCGGATGATCCGTGCGAGCTCGCAAATCTTGCCGATGATCCGGCCCATGCGTCAGTGGCCGAGGCGTTCGCCGCCGAAGTGGCCGGGCGGTGGGACAGCGCGAAACTGCGCGAGGATGTGATGGCGACGCAGCGGCAGCGGCGCGCGATCCATGCGGCCATGGAAGCCGGGGCTGCCGAGGCCTGGGACTACAACCCGCCACGCGACGCCAGCCAGCAATATGTGCGCAACCATATGGACTGGACAGTGGCGGCAGACCGCTACCGCTTCCCACCCGAGAAGTAACCGGACCCAAAGGATAAGGGGTGAGGAGACAGAGCATGATCACCAAACTCGACAAGCATGATTTCGAACGCATCAGGGCAGGGTATGACCCGGACCCGTCGGCGTCCCTGTCATTGCAGGCCGAGGCCTATACGAGCAGCGACTGGTTCGGCCTTGAACAGAACGCCGTGTTTTCGCATTCCTGGCAGTGGGTGTGCCATGTCGAGAAGCTGCGCGAGCCGGGGGCCTATGTCACCACGAATGTCGCCGGACGCTCCGTCGTCGTCATCCGTGACCGCGACGACACGCTTCGCGCCTTCTACAATGTCTGCAAGCACCGGGCGCATGAACTGCTGCAGGGCGAGGGGCGTGTCAGCCATATCACCTGCCCGTATCACGCCTGGGCCTACCGGCTTGACGGCCAGCTTCACGTGGCGCCGCATACCGGCTCGCTGAAAGGGTTCGACAAATCCGAAATCTGCCTTGATCAGGTTCAGGTCGAGGCGTTCTGCGGTTTCATCTATGTCAATCTCGACCCGAAGGCCGCGCCGCTCGCCGAGCAGTCCGGCGACCTGCGGCGCGAGATCATGTACTGGGCGCCGGATGTCGAGGAACTGACCTTCGGGCACCGGCTGACCTATGACATCAGGTCGAACTGGAAGAATGTCGTCGACAATTTTCTCGAATGCTATCACTGCCCGACGGCACACAAGGATTTCTGCACGCTGGTCGATATGGACACCTACAAGGTGACCACCCACGGCATCTATTCCAGCCACATGGCCGATGCCGGCAAGGGAACGAACACCGCCTATGACGTGTCCAACGCGGCCGTGCGCACCCATGCTGTCTGGTGGCTGTACCCGACGACATGCATCATGCGCTATCCGGGCCGTTCGTCGATGATCATCCTGAACATCATCCCCGTCGGGCCTGAGAGAACGCTCGAAACCTATGATTTCTTCCTCGTCGAGCCGACACCGAACGAGGCGGAACTCGAGGCCATCCGGTATCTCGACGAGGTGCTGCAGGTCGAGGATATCGACCTTGTCGAAAGCGTCCAGCGTGGCATGAACACGCCCGCCTTCGAGCAGGGCCGGATCGTCCATGACCCCGAAGGATCAGGCAAATCGGAACATGCGGTGCATCATTTCCACGGGCTGGTGCTTGATGCGTATGAGAAGGCGCTGCAGGCATGATGCTGGACGGCAAAACCGCCCTTGTCACGGGCGGGCGCGGCGGCATCGGCCGTGCCATCTGCGAGCGCTTCGCCCGTGAGGGCGCACGCGTGTTTGCGGCGGACCTGTCGGCAGGAGGCTCGCTTCAGGACGGGGACACGGCGTCAGGTTTCCTGCAGTTTGATGTCACCAGCGAGGAAAGCGTCATCGCGGCCTTTGATCATGTGGCGGCGCAGGCCGGGTGTCTTGATATCCTTGTCAATGCTGCCGGCATCGAGATCGAAAAGACCATCGAGGAGACGAGCCTCGATGAATGGAACAGTATTTTCGCCGTCAATGTCACCGGCACCTTCCTTGTCTCCAAGCACGCGCTGCCGCTGCTTCGCAAGTCAAAGGCGGCCGGCGGTGCCTCGGTGATCAATTTCGGGTCCTATGACGGGTTCATCGCCGATCCGGGGCTCGCCGCCTATTGCGCGACCAAGGGGGCCGTTCACGCCCTGACCAGAGCGATGGCCTGCGACCACGGACCTGAAGGCATCCGCGTGAATGCCATCTGCCCCGGCTATGTCGACACGCCGATGCTGCAGTCCTTTTTCGAGGGCGAGGGCAGTGGCGGTGACGGCGGCACCATCGACAGCCTGCAACAGGCTGTCCGTGATGTTCACCCGATGCGCACCTATGGCACGCCCGATGACATGGCGAATCTTGTCAACTGGCTGGCGTCCGACGAGGCCCGTTACGCGGCCGGCCAGCTCTGGGTGCTGGATGGCGGCCTGTCGGCGCAGGT
>WTIL01000068.1:1615-10183 GCA_011522725.1 Rhodospirillaceae bacterium | reverse complement strand
GGCTAGAGGGCTGCGGCCAGCTCGCCGGCAAAGACACCCATCGCCTCGCCCATCGTAACGCCAAGCGCGTTCACCCCGTCGGCCGGATCCGAACCGGCAAGCGGTGCACGACCCCAATAGCTTCGCGCCAAAATGACATCGCCACCAGTCCCGAATCGGCAACGCGTTGTGCTAGCCTGTCGAGTCGCTGTTCCATGCAAATGGCATAACGTTAATTAAGTAAAAACTCAAACAGTTGCGTGGCATGAAAATGAACTACCCGTGAAACGGGTAATTTCTTATTAAATATCTATTAAATTTCTGGGACGAACCACTCAGGACCCGCTGATCAGTCGGTCCAGATGGCGGGCAAGATGCACCACCTCGCGGCCGGTGCCATCATCGATCTGGCAGCGGCATGAGGTGCCGTCGGCGACAATGGCAGCGTCATTGGGCGCAGCACGCACCGCCGGAAGAAGCGACGCCTCGGCCATGCGGATGGACACATCATAGGTGTCGCGCCCGTAGCCAAACGCACCGGCCATGCCGCAGCAGGAAGTCTCGATTACCTCCACCTCGGCGCCGGCGATGTCGCGAAGAACAGCCTCGGCGGGTTTCACCAGGTCAAAGGCTTTCTGGTGGCAATGGCCATGCAGCTTCACTGGCCTCCTGGCGGCTGCGGCAGGCACTGGAAGATCCGGCCGGTCAGCCTCGATCAGCTCGGCGAATGTCAGTGTGGCCTCTGCCACAGCTTCGGCCTGCGCTGTGCCAAGCAGCGCCGGCACCTCGTCACGAAGCGCCAAGGTGCAGGACGGCTCCAGCCCAACGATGCGCACGCCACTTCTTGCCAGCGGATAGAGCGCCGTCACCAGCCTTTCGGCCTCGGCGCGCGCCTTGTCGACCATGCCCGCCGAGAGATAGGTCCGGCCGCAGCAATAGGGACGTCCAGCTGCCGGTGTCGGGGCGAACACATCATAGCCGGCGGCACGAAGCACCCGGATTGCGGCGCGCAGATTTTCCGGTTCGAAATAGCGGTTGAAGGTATCAGCGAACAGAACCACCGGGGTTCCGGCTCCGGTCGGGGCCGATCCGATCTCGCCGTTGCGGAAGGCGTTGCTGTGCCATTTCGGCAATGACCGTTTCGTGGTGAACCCGGTCAGACGCGACACAAGCGAGGCCAGCCCCGGCACATAACGCCAGACAGACTGTACGAGGTTGCTGAGGCCGGAGAGGCCGGAGGCCAGCGGCGCATAGGCCGGCAAGTTGCCGATCAGCCTGTCATGAAGCGGGATGCCGTGCTTTGCGGCGCGCGCCGCTGTCACCTCGACCTTCATTCGCGCCATGTCGACGCCGACCGGGCATTCCCGCTTGCAGGCCTTGCAGGACACACACAGCTTCATGGTCTCGGCCATCGCATCGCTTGCCATGGCGTCGGGGCCAAGCTGGCCCGACATCGCAAGACGCAGCGAATTCGCCCGTCCGCGCACCGCGTCGCGCTCGTTGCGGGTGGCCCGGTAGGACGGGCACATCACCCCGCCGGTCAGCTTGCGGCAGGCGCCGTTGTTGTTGCACATCTCGACAGCGCCCTGGAACCCGCCAGCGGCGCCGGGCCATGCCGCCCAGTCGAGAACGCTGTCGAAATCCTCCGCCTCATAGCCCGGGGCGAAGCGGAACAGCTCGCGGTCATCCATCTTCGGCGCGTCGGTGATCTTGCCGGGGTTGAACATGCCCAGCGGGTCGAACATCGCCTTCACCTGGCGGAACAGGTCCGGCAGCACCGGCCCGAACATCCGGTCGTTGAATTCCGAGCGGACGATGCCGTCGCCATGCTCGCCCGAATGCGATCCGCCAAAGGACCGCACCAGCTCGAACGCCTCTTCGGCGATGGCGCGCATGGTCTCGGCCCCGCCTGCCTGCTTCATGTTCAGAACCGGACGGACATGAAGGCAGCCGACCGAGGCATGGGCGTACCAGGTGCCCTTCACCCCGTTGCGATCGAAGATGGCGGTCAGCTTGTCGGTATATTCGGCGAGGTCCTTCAGCTCGACCGCGCAATCCTCGAGGAAGGAGACGGGCTTTGCCTCGCTCTTCTCGCTCATCATGATGTTGAGACCGGACTTGCGCCACTCGGCGATGCGGCCCTGCATGCCGGGGTCGATGGCATCGACGACACCGCCGCGCCACGCCGCGCCCTTGTCCCAGCCGAAGCCGAGGTCCCCCATCATCTCGTGAAGCTGGCGCAGCCGGCGCTCGTTCTCCGCCATATCCTCTTCGGCGAACTCGACGAGAAGAAGCGCCGCCGGATTGCCGCGCACCGCCTCTTCGACCGTCGGCTGGAAGATCGGGATGGAGCGGGCGAGCTCGATCATCGTGTCATCGACCAGTTCCACCGCCACCGGATCGAGCGTGACGAGATGCTGCGCCGCGTCCATCGCCTTGTAGAAAGTCGGGAAATGGCAGATTCCCATGATCTTCTTCGCCGGCAGCGGCCAGAGCTTGAGCTCGATCGCGGTGCTGTAGGCGAGCGTTCCCTCGGACCCGACAAGAAGATGCGACAGGTTGATGCCGTCGCCAGCCGCCCCGCCGGGGCGCATCGCCATGGCATCCGGAATCAATGCATCCACATTGTAGCCGCCAACGCGGCGAAGCACTTTCGGAAAGCCGTCCAGAATGTCGGCGCCATGGGTCTCGCCCATCGCCAGCAGGCGCGGCTGCAGCTCCTTCAGCAGTCCGGATGGTGATGTCGAGGCGACATCGCCGAACCGCGCCGTCGACCCGTCGGACAGGATGGCGTCGATGGCGGTGACATTGTCGCGCATCATGCCATAGCGGATTGAACGGCCGCCGCAGCTGTTGTTGCCGGCCATGCCGCCGATCGTGGCGCGGCTGGAGGTCGAGACATCGACCGGGAACCAGAGCCCGTGCGGCCTGAGCTGGCGGTTGAGCTCGTCAAGAACTATGCCCGGCTCGACAAGGCAGCGGCGCCCCTCGACATCGAGTTCGAGTAGCCGGTTCAGATGCTTGCTGGCGTCGATGACGACAGCATGGTTGACCGTCTGCCCGCATTGCGATGTGCCGCCGCCGCGCGGCAGCACGGCGATGCCCTGCTCGCGCGCGAAATCAAGCGTCGCCTCGACATCGCCCAGCGTCTCGGGAACCACCACCGCATGCGGCATCATCTGGTAGATGGACGCGTCGGTGGCGTAGCGGCCGCGGGTGAACGGATCGTCCATCACCGAGCCCTTGAGACGGGACCGCAGCGGGGCGAATGACGGCGACGGGATACGGATTTCGTTCGGCATTGCGGTTTCCGGGCAGGCAGGCTGGCGGCGACGGGGACAAAATCACGGGCATAGCGTCGCGGCAGGCGCGCCCGTGGTTGTAAGGTGATGACGAAAAATCTAGGTTATTCGCTATCCCATTCCAACGTGAAAGATTATCGCACATGAATTCGAGCACCTATCAGGCCGGCCGGCATTTCCTGCAAATCCCCGGACCGACAAATGTTCCTGACAGAATCCTGCGGGCGATGGATCATCCGACCATCGACCATCGCGGCCCGGCCTTTGCCGAGCTCGGCAGGAAATGCCTCGACGGCATGAAAACGGTTTTCAAGACCGACACGGCGGTGATCATCTATCCGGCGTCGGGCACCGGCGCCTGGGAAGCCGCGCTTGCCAACCTGGTCAACGAGGGCGAGCGCGTGCTGATGGTCGAGACCGGCCATTTCGCCACCCTGTGGAAGAAAATGGCGGACAAGCTCGGGATCGAGACCGAGTTTCTCGAGACGGACTGGCGCCGCGGTGTCGACCCGCAGGCCATCGAGGACCGGCTGCGTGCCGACAGCGGCGGTGACATTCGCGCCGTCTGCGTTGTCCATAACGAAACCTCGACCGGATCCACATCGCGGATCGGCGAGGTGCGGCAGGCCATGGACGCTGCCGGTCACGGCGCGCTTCTTCTCGTCGACACGATCTCATCGCTCGCCTCGATCGACTACCGGCATGATGAATGGGGTGTCGATGTCACCGTGTCCGGATCGCAGAAGGGCCTGATGCTGCCGCCGGGCCTGTCGTTCAACGCGCTGTCGCAGCGCGCCATCGACGAGGCGAAAACCGGCGGGCTGCGCCGGTCCTACTGGGACTGGGACGAACAGCTTGCCGCGAACAAGGGCGGCGCGTTCCCCTACACGCCGGCGACCAATCTTCTCTATGGTCTCGCCGAAGCCATCGACATGCTGCATGAAGAGGGGCTGGACAATGTCTTTGCCCGCCATGACCGCCATGCCGAGGCGACACGGCGCGCCGTGCAGGCATGGGGCCTCGAGGTGCTGTGCCAGGAACCACGCGACTATTCCAGCTCGCTGACCGCGGTGATGATGCCGGACGGGGTCGATGCCGATGCCTTCCGCGCCACCGTGCTGAAGCACTTCGACATGTCGCTTGGCAACGGGCTGTCGCATCTGGCCGGGCGGGTCTTCCGCATCGGCCATCTCGGCGATTTCAACGACCTGATGCTGACCGCCACGCTGAGCGGTGTCGAGATGGGGCTTCGCGTCGCCGATGTGCCGCACCAGTCCGGCGGGGTGAATGCCGCCATGCAGTATCTGGCCGAAAACGCGGCCTGACGGAACACGGGAACAGCCAAGACGAGGATCGGGATCATGAGCAACGCAGCCATGAGCACAGAGGACGAACTTCTCTACAGCGCAAGGGACGGGATCGGGCATATCGTCCTGAACAGGCCGCACCGGCGCAACGCGATGACCTTCGGCATGTATGACCGGATCAAGGAGATCTGCGCCCGCGCCGGCACAGCCGATGATCCGGACGGGCTGAAAGTGCTGATCTTCTCGGGCGGCGGCGATGCCGCCTTTGCCGCAGGGACCGACATCTCGCAGTTCCGCACCTTTACCTCGCAGGACGCGATCAGTTACGAGGCGATGATCGACGCGGTGCTGACCACCATCGAATCCTGCCGCGTGCCGACCATCGCCGCGCTGAACGGGTTCTGTACAGGCGGCGGGGCGGCCATCGCCGCCGCATCCGACCTGCGGATCGGAAGCCGCGACCTGAAGGTCGGCGCGCCCATCGCCCGCACCCTCGGCAACTGCCTTGCGATCAGCAACCTCGGCCGCTTTGTCCGTCTCGTCGGCGAGGCGCGGGTCAAATACATGCTGCTGACCGCAACCCTGATCGACGCCGACGAGGCCGCCTCATCCGGTTTCATTTCGGAATTGCTGGACGACCGCGAGGCCGTGCTTGCCCGCGCCGAGGAGATGGCCCAGGGCATCACCGGTCTGGCACCGCTGACGCTTGACGCCACCATGCGCGGCCTGCAGCGGCTTCGCGAGACGGTGCCGCTCCCCGACGATCATGACCTTGTCGAGCAATGTTTCGGAAGCGCCGATTTCAAGGAAGGGGTGAGCGCCTTTTTCGAGAAGCGCAAGCCCGACTGGAAGGGCGCCTGACCCCTCCGTTCCGGACATGGCCGGGCGTTCCGGCTCTTTGCCTTTCCCTGTATTTGGTATACCATGTGTGCCAGTGATGAAATCCGGTTGAAAGCACCGTCACGCCTTGTGTGGCGGACAACCGGCGATACAGGAGACAGGCGTGGATTTTGCACATTATATCGGTGGCGAATGGGTCGGTGATTCCGACGTTACAACCAACACCAGCCCGGCGAATCGCGATGATGTGATCGGCACCTATGCCCGCGGCGACGCGGCGCGTGTCGATCAGGCGGTATCTGCCGCGCTGGCCGCCCAGCCGAGCTGGGCCGCGGCAAGTCCGCAGCTGCGCCATGATGTTCTGGAGCGTGCCGGCGCGCTGATTGTCGAGCGCAAGGACGAGCTTGGCCGGCTGCTGGCCCGCGAGGAAGGCAAGACCATCGCCGAGGCGGTCGGCGAGACCGTGCGCGCCTCGCAGGTATTCAAGTTCTTCGCCGGAGAGGCGCTTCGCAACACCGGCGATGCCGTGGCTTCGGTTCGCCCCGGAATCGATGTGATGATCGAGCGCGAGGCTGTCGGCGTGATCGGCCTGATCACCCCCTGGAACTTCCCGATCGCCATTCCGGCCTGGAAGCTGGCGCCGGCGCTTGCCTATGGCAACGCAGTGGTGATGAAGCCCGCCGAGCTGACCCCGGGATGCGCCTGGGAGCTGGCCAAAATTCTTGACGAGGCAGGTTGCCCGGCCGGAATCTTCAATCTTGTGATGGGACCCGGATCGAAGGTCGGCGCACGTATTGTCGAGCATGAGGACATCGCCGCCGTGAGCTTCACCGGATCGGTCGCCACCGGCCGCCAGGTCGCCGTCGATTGCACCGCGCGCGGCAAGAAGGTGCAGCTGGAAATGGGCGGCAAGAACCCGATGGTCGTTGTCGACGACGCCGATCTCGATGTCGCGGTCGGCGCTTGCCTGAACGGCGCGTTTTTCTCGACAGGACAGCGCTGCACCGCGTCGTCGCGCCTGATCGTCACCGCCGGCATCCATGACGCCTTTCTCGACAAGCTGACCGCAGCCGCGGCCGACCTTGTGATCGGCGATCCGCTGGATTCGAAGACCCAGATCGGGCCTGTCGTCGACCAGAGCCAGCTTGACCAGAACCTTGAATATCTGGCGCTTGCCGCCACCGAGGGTTGCGATGTTCGTGGCGGGGGCCTCGGCAACGGCAATGGCTATTTCATGCATCCGGCCATCTTTGCCGGTGCCAGCAACCAGATGCGCGTTTCGCGCGAGGAGATCTTCGGTCCCATGGCCTCGGTCATCAAGGTCGCCGATTATGACGAGGCGCTTGCCGTCGCCAACGACACCGAATTCGGCCTGTCGTCAGGCATCTGCACCACCTCGCTGAAGCTCGCCACCGATTTCCGCCGCAATGCCAAGGCCGGCATGGTGATGGTCAACCTGCCGACGGCCGGCGTCGACTATCATGTGCCGTTCGGCGGCCGCAAGGGATCCAGCTATGGCCCGCGCGAGCAGGGAAGCTATGCCCGCGAGTTCTACACCACCGTCAAGACGAGCTACATCGCCCCCTGACGCGCCGGACCGAGGAGCACGACCAACCCATGACCACCCGTCCCTATTCCGGCATCTGGCCGGTAGCGCCGACCCCCTTCACCGAGACCGGTGCCGTCGATGATGACGGCATGCGGCGGGTGATCGACTGCATGATCGACCAGGGCTGTGACGGCATCTGCATTCTGGCGAATTTCTCCGAACAGTTCCTCATTTCCGATGCCGAGCGGGCGCATCTGACCCGCCTGTGCCTGGAACATGTCGACGGCCGCATCCCGGTGATCGTGACGATCAGCCATTTCGCCACCGACATCGCCGTCGCCCGCGCACGCGAGGCCAAGGAGCTTGGCGCCGCCATCGTGATGATGATGGCCCCCTATCACGGAGCCCTGCTGAAGGGAAACGCGCAGCAGACCTTCGAGCAGTTCGCGCGGGTCGGCGAGGTGGGCATTCCGATCATGATCCAGGACGCGCCGCTGTCTGGTGTCGAGCTGCCGGTTCCGCTGCTGGCGCGCATGGCCACCGAAATCGAGATGGTGAAGCTGTTCAAGATTGAATCAGCCGGCGTGGCAACGAAGATGCGTGCCCTTCTCGAGGCCGGCGGCGACGCCATCGAAGGGCCCTTCGACGGCGAGGAGGCGATCACGCTTCTGGCCGATCTCGATGCCGGCGCCACCGGGTCGATGACCTCGGGACTGATCCCCGACCTGATCCGCCCGGTGATCACCGCGCATGCGGCAGGCGACCGCGATGCCGCGGTGGCCGGCTATACACGCGTGCTGCCGGTGATCAATCACGAGAACAGGCAATGCGGGTTCCGCGCCGCCAAGGCGGCGATGGTCGAGGGCGGCGTGATCAAATCGGATTTCTGCCGTCACCCGATCGACCCGCTTCCCGCCCCGACGAGGGAAGAGCTCCTTGGCTTGATGCGTCCTCTCGACCCGATCGTGCTGAGCTGGGGGCGCTAGGTCATGGCACGGACGGGCAAGCTGACATCGCTGGTCACTGACGAGGACATCAAGCTGAGCCAGCGCCGGTCCCTGAGCACCGAGACAGCCGACAAGCTGCGCGAGCTGATCCTGCTGGAGAAGCTGCCGCCCGGAATGCACATTCCCGAGCGCGACCTGTCCGAGGCGCTCGGCATCAGCCGTACCCCGATGCGCGAGGCGCTGCGGATCCTCGAAGCCGAAGGGCTTGTCGATCACACGCCGACGAGGCGTTCGCGTGTCGCCAATCCCTCGGTCGAAGAACTGTCGCAAAGCATGAAGGTTCTTGCGACGCTGGAAGCACTTGGCGGCGAGCTTGCCTGTACGCAAGCGGACAAAGCACAGCTTGAGGCCATATCGGACCTGAACCGGCGCATGCATGAGAAAAGCGGCAAGGCCAGCTCCATCGACTTCTTCAAGACAGACATGGATTTTCACACAAGCATCATTGCCGCCAGCGGCAATGCAGCGCTGGTGGACACTCACGCAAAATACAACGCGCGGCTGTGGCGCGCGCGTTTCCTGTCATCCCGCCACATGCTGGGCCGCGCGACGACATTGCAGCAGCATCAGGACATTACAGACTC
>WTIL01000068.1:0-1515 GCA_011522725.1 Rhodospirillaceae bacterium | reverse complement strand
ATTACCGAGGCGGTGCATCTGATCGACCGCACGCTGCGCCGTTCCGGGCTCAGCCGTCCGCGCCTGTCGGTGGCGGCGCTGAACCCGCATGCGGGGGACAATGGCAATTTCGGCATGGAAGAGATCGAGGTGATCAACCCGACGGTAGAGACGCTTCAGGCAAAGCAGGTGAATGTCGATGGTCCATGGCCTTCCGACACAGTGTTCCTCAAGGCCAAGGCCGGCGAGGTGGACGGGATCATCACCATGTATCACGACCAAGGGCAGATCGCGCTGAAGCTGATGGGATTCGACCGCGGCGTGACCGTGCAGGGCGGCATCCCGTTCCCGGTGACGACCCCGGCACACGGCACCGCTTTCGACATTGCCGGCACGGGCAGCGCGGATGTGGGCGCCACGCGCGCCGCCTTCGACATCGCCTGCGATATGGTCAGCCACTGGAATTCGGCCGCCTGACCGGACCGGGGCGGAGGACATCGCCATGAAGATCACCGCCATTCGCGCCCACGCCGTGCTGCTGAAGGTCGAGCTGGACATCACCAGCCCGGCCAAGACGCCGTCGCACCAGGCCTGTGTCGTCGAGATCGAGACTGATGCCGGGATCACCGGGCACGGCATCACCTCCATCGGACCGGCGGTGCCGATCAAGGCCGCTGTCGACGCCGTCGCCGCGCCGCAGATCATCGGCATGGACCCGCTCAATAATGACCGCATCTGGGACAGGCTCTACTGGGCGTTGATCCCGCGCGGCCAGACCGGCATCGGCATGCACGCCATTGCCGCCATCGACGTCGCCCTGTGGGACATCAAGGGCAAGGCGCTTGGCCAGCCTGTCTGGAGACTTCTGGGCGGCGCGCGCGAAGCCTGCCCGGTCTACACGACCTTTGGCTTCGGCTTCTACGATCTTGAAGAGCTGCCGGTCGCCGCCAATGCCTGGCGGGAACGCGGGTTTTCACGGCTGAAAATGACTGTCGGCAATTCGGCATTGCAGCGCCGTGACGAGCCGCGGCTGCTGAGTGACGTGATCCGCGAGGACGAGGCGCGTGTCGCCGCCGTCCGCGACGCGGCAGGCAAGGATGCCGAGCTGTTCATCGATGCCAATTGCAGCCTCGACTATTTCCACGCGGTGGAGCTGGCGGGGGCGCTGGCCCCCTATCACATCAGCTTCTTTGAGGAGCCGATCACCCAGAACGACGTGCTGCAGATGGCCGAGCTGCGCCGCCAGACCGGCATGCGTGTGGCTTGCGGCCAGAACGAGGCGCAATCCTACCGTTTCCGCGACATGCTGGTTGCCGGTGCCGTCGATATCGTGCAGCCGAATGTGGTGATCACCGGCGGCTTTACCCAGTGCCAGAAAATCGCGGCGCTGGCTTCCGGCTTCAATGTCGGGATCGACAATGGCGGGGCATGGCCCTTCTTCAACGCGCATCTGCAGGCGGGCGTCACCAATGGCGGGCTTGTCGAATGGCACTATTCGTCGGTCGAGGCCTGCCGCCTGATCTATGACGGGCTTCC
>WTIL01000056.1:16556-36214 GCA_011522725.1 Rhodospirillaceae bacterium | reverse complement strand
TCGTCGGTGTGCCGGAAGGCTCCAGCGTGGCGCTTCAGGCGCATCTGCTGGAACGGGGTATCCTGATCAACCGCGACGAGCCGACCATCAGGCTGGTCACCCATCTGGACAGCGGCGCGGACGAGGTCGACCTGTTTGTCGCAGAGATGAAGGGCTTTTTTGCCTGATCTGTCCGTGCCGGCGGCGCAAAGGGAACAGACATGGCCGGTGTGACGGGCAGACTGCCGCGGAGTTTTTCGAGAGGCGGGTTTTCCTGCCAGAGGTGACGATATGTCGATTACACTTTCCCTCGGGCCGCGCGTGCGCAAGAGCCCCTATTTTGAAGCTGCGCGCAAGGCCGGCCTCGCCGCTGCCAGCGTCTACAATCACATGTATATGCCGACGGGCTATGGTGATCCTGCCGCCGAATATGACAGGCTGGTGAATGGCGTCGCCATGTGGGATGTCGCCGTCGAACGGCAGGTCGCGCTGAAGGGCCCGGACGCACTGGCGCTTGCCCGCTACCTGACGCCGCGCAACCTGGACGGGCTGGCCATCGGCCAGGGCAAATACGCGCCGATCTGCAATTACGAAGGCGCGCTGATCAATGATCCTGTGCTGTTGCAGGTCAGCGATGATGAAATATGGCTGTCGATCGCCGACAGCGACATCAAGCTGTGGGCCGGCGGCATCGCCGGTGCGCGCGGGATGGATGTGCGGGTGTTCGAGCCTGATGTCTCGCCGCTGGCCATTCAGGGCCCGAAATCATTCGATGTCGTCGCCGATCTCTGCGGCGACTGGATACGTGAGCTTCGCTATTTCGGGTTCCGCGACCATGACCTCGACGGCATTCCGGTCGTGGTGGCGCGTTCCGGCTGGTCCAAGCAGGGCGGCTTTGAATTCTATCTTCGCGACGGCAGCAGGGGCGAGGAGCTGTGGAACCTTGTCGCCGAAGCCGGAAAGCCGTACGGCATCGGGCCGGGTACGCCAAACTATGTCGAGCGTGTCGAAAGCGGCCTGATTTCATACGGCGCCGATACAGATGACATGTCCAATCCGTTCGAATACGGCCTTGGCAAGTTCATGGATGTCGATCAGGAAGGTGATTTCGCCGGCAAGGAAGCCCTCAGACTTATTCGGGACGCCGGCGTGACACGCCGGTTCATGGGCCTGCTGATCGAGGGCGAGCCGTTCGCAACGACCAACGAGTCACCATGGCAGCTGTCCAATTCTGACGGCGCCTATGCGGGGTATGCCAGCGCAAGCGCATGGTCGCCCAGGGCGAATTCCAACATCGCCGTGGCGATGGTGAGCGTCGAGGCTATTGAGTCCGGCAACGGTGTCGTCGTCCACACGGAAGCCGGCGATCTGAAGGCGCAAGTGGTCGAGCTGCCGATCATCTGACCGGCAGTTCAAACCTTTGACGATTGCCGGGTTAGCTATTCAACCAGCGTAAGGTTAACGGCGGCGACCCTGCCGTTGCGCTGCTCGGCGAGCTCGTAGCTGACACGCTGGCCTTCATTCAGGCCGGTCAGGCCGGAATTCTGCACAGCTGTGATGTGAACAAACACATCGCTGCCTTCTTCATCGGGATTGATGAAGCCATACCCTTTTTGGGTGTTAAACCATTTCACAGTGCCTTGTGACATCTTTGTAGTCTCCTTGTGCGTCTGGGCGGCCGCGGTACCAGACACGCTTCATTCTTCACACATGAGGCCACCTTTGCACGGGAAGCGGTTCGCATATGAATTCACGGCCGCCACCATCAGGGCCGTTGCCATCGGCAAAGTCAATGATGCTGACTGCGGCAAAACGTGCCCGACAAAGCGGTGGCAATCCACATATGTTGCGCAATTGAGACAGGACAAGGGGTTAACGCAGTGATAAATTTGCAACAGCGTATTGAATAAGCTGATATTGCAGTGATTTGTTGAACAGCCAACTAATATAAAAACCTCTAGACTGTGCGGAATTTACCACAACACCATCAGTGACGAGGCGCTCGGTGACCCCTGCCAGACTTGATAGCCGAGGCGCGTCCTTTGCTGCGCTTGCAGCGCTTCTATGGGGGTTTGTACCCGTCTATATCGGCTTGATCGGCGATGTCGATGCCACTGAAATTGTGGTACATCGGGCGCTGTGGTCGGGCGCAATCCTGCTTCTTCTGATGCTGCTGCTGCCAAAATTGACGGGCGGAATGGCGGCTGTGAGGGATGCCTTGCGTGTGCCGCGCCTCCGTCGGGGGTTTCTTGCTTCCTGCGCGATGCTGACCATCAACTGGATGGTATTTGTTCATGCTGTCCAGTCGCGCCAGGTGATCGAGGCGGCGCTTGGCTATTTCATCTATCCCCTGTTTACCGTGGTCCTCGGGATCCTGTTTTTTCGTGAACGGCTGGACAGACGGGGCTGGGTCGCCGTCGCCATTGTTGCTGCCGGCGTGGCGGTCAAGGCAGCCGGCATCGGCGGCATTCCATGGATCGCCGTTATCCTCGCCGTATCCTTCGGCTTCTACGGGCTGATCCGCAAACGAATGGGCGTCGACGTTGTTACCGGCATGTTTGTCGAGACGGCGATGCTGGTGCCGTTCTGCCTCGGGTATCTTTGGTGGATGGCGGCGAACGGCCAGCCGATCTTCTTTGGCGGCGGTGCGGTCAATGTGGCCTTCGCGCTGCTCGCGGGTGTGATCACTGTGGTGCCGCTGCTGTTCTATCATGCCGGCAACAGCGCGTTGCCGCTGAGCGTCGCCAGTCTGCTCTTCTACATCAACCCGACCACACAGCTACTGATCGGGGTGTTCCACTTCGGGGCGGCCTTCCCGCCACGCGAAGCTGTTGTTTTCGGGCTGATCTGGACCGGGCTGGTGGTCTATTTCACCACCCGCCGCGGCCGCTCTGCGATTTGATCAGTCAATCACCTTTGCGGTGACAATCTGGTCCGGCGATGCCGGCGGTTCGCCGACAGCAATGTTGTAGACATTTTCCATGCCGCGCTCGACCTGACCCCAGACCGTGTACTGGCCTGTCAGGTGGCCGCATCCGTCAAAGCAGATGAAGAACTGGCTGTCGCCCGAATTCGGGTTCATGGAACGGGCCATGCCGACCGTGCCGACGCGGTACTCATAGTCGGTGAACTCGGCGTCGAGCTTCTGGCCTGATCCACCCATTCCGGTGCCCTGCGGGTCGCCGGTCTGGGCCATGAAGCCCGGAATGACGCGGTGGAAGATAATGCCGTCATAAAAACCGCTGTTGGCGAGTTCGGTGATCCGCGCGACATGGTTTGGCGCGAGGTCGGGCAGAAGGCGGATTTCCACCTGCCCCTGCGTTGTGTCGAGAAGCAGGATGGATCCTGTATCGGCTTGTGCTGTTGTGCTCATGGTCAGAAAACTGGCTCCCAGTAAGGTCATAAGAAAATGTCGCATGGATTGTTCCGGTTGCGGTTGGCAGGAAGGCGCTGTCTAGAACAGCGCGTCGATCTGGTCGTCGGACAGGTTGCCTGGCACGACCGTGATCGGAACACGGCAGCGGGCAGCGCCCTTTGCCATCATGAAAGTGATGAGCGGTCCGGCGGTTTCTGATTTCGTGTCGGCACCAAGCACAAGGAGGCTGATCTGCTCCTCCTCGTCGATCAGGTTGAGAAGCTCGTCACTGATCTCGCCCTCACGAACATAGAGGATCGGCATGTCGCCGGTCAGCTCCTGCGCGTAGGTCGCATGGATAGCCATATTGGCCTCGGCTTCCTCGCGCGCTTCGGCGCGCATCAGTTCGCCGACCCCGGCCCAATATTCAAATTCGGCAGGCGCGATACAGTACATGAGGCCGACCTTGCCGCCGACGGCACTGGCGCGGCCGCAGGCAAACCGCAGCGCGTGGTGCATTTCTTCGGAATCGTCGACCACCACAAGAAAAAGCGGATCTTTTTTCGCCAAAGCCTTGCTCCCTAACTCAGCCGCGCCTGAAGGCAACTGCGGCCAGCCAGCCCGATGCCACCGCGAAGGCGATGGCAAATAATCCGTAGAAAACCGGGTAGTCATGCGCAAAGCTGTAAATCAGCGCGCTCATTCCGGCCTTCCTGATATTCATATCGGTGACGCGCTCGCTTAATGCAACGCCATCGCGAAAATGCAGGATACGAACGCTGTAGTCGCCGGTCGGCACATTGCTCGGCAGAGTCAGCATCGTGCGGAACAGCATATCCTGTTGCGTGACGATCGAGGCCGGGCTCGTCAGCCACAACCCGTTCGAGGTCATGTTCCGCCGCAGGCCCGCGTTCTGGTCCGCCGTGCCGAGTTTTGCTTCGGCACCCTGCATGTCTGCTTCGGCTGTGCTGCCACCATGGCCGTTGCCGCCGCCATCAGCGCCGGCGACAAGTTTCAGGCCGCCCGCAAGCGGGCCGATATCCGCCTTTAGACGGGATTGCGGGTCGGCGATCTCGTCGAGTTCTGCGGTCGAGAACAGGTGATAGAAGCTCGGCGCCTGCTTCCAAAGCAATGTTTCGACATTGACCCACACGCCGGCCCTCTTTTCCTTGCGCCGCTGGATGATATCGTTTGCCGGCCCTTCTACGATCAGCACGAGCTCGTCGCCCGGAACGCCTTCATAGGCGCCGAACAGCAGGAGCTCGGTACCATGATAACCGCTGGTAATGTCCACATGGCTCTGTGACAGGTCGGCAACGAGACGCGTCGGCGCGGCGCTGGCGACGGTCGTTGTGACCAGTGCAATGACGGCAAGCCAGATGCCGGCGATAACGGACTGCAGTCTGGTCATCGCAGCAGCTCCACCGAAAGCAGGTCCTCGGGCCTGACCACGAGGTCGTATCCGATCTTGATACAGACGGCGAGAACCATCAGTGCCAGCAGGCCGCGAAGCTGTTCACCGCGCAAAAGTGCGCCAGCCCGGCTGCCGAACTGCGCGCCGATGACGGCACCGAACAGCAGCAGCCCGGCAAGAAGAAAGTCGACTGTCTGCGTCTGGATCGACTGCAGCAGCGTAACGTTGGCGGTCACGAAAATGATCTGGAACAGCGACGTGCCAACAACCACCGAGGTCGGCATGCCAAGCAGATAGATCATCGCCGGCACCATGATGAAGCCGCCGCCGACACCCATGATCGCGGCCAGAATGCCGACGAACGCGCCAAGAGCAAGCGGCAGGATCGCGCTGATATAGAGCTTCGAGCGGCGGAACCGCATCTTCAGGGGCAAGCCGTGCAGCCAGTTATGCTGATGAAGTTTGCCGCGCACGGCGCCAGGCTTGCGCGAGCGGATAATGGTGCGAACGCTTTCGGTCAGCATCAGCGAACCGATGATCCCAAGGAACACCACATAGGACAGCTGGATGACGAGGTCGATCTGGCCAATGGACTGCAGGAAGGAGAACAGCGCGACACCAAGCGACGAGCCGATCACACCGCCCGCCATCAGGATGCCGCCCATTTTGAAATCGACATTGCCGCGCCGCATGTGCGCGAGCACGCCCGAGACCGATGATGCAACGATCTGGTTGGCTTCGGTCGACACGGCAACCGCTGGCGGAATGCCAAAGAAAATGAGAAGCGGCGTCATCAGGAATCCGCCGCCGACACCGAACAGGCCTGACAGGAACCCGACGCCGCCACCCAATCCGATAATGATGCCGATATGCATCGAGACTTCGGCGATGGGGAGGTAAATATACATGGTCACTTGCCAAGAATGACGCGTCCGGAACCGGCATGGGGCCGCGTCTGATTAACAGGCTCAAAACATAGGACGCCAGCTATTCGCCGACCCCTGTGGATACGACGGGGAATGTTCTGGACCGGAAGTGAATTGTCGCAAAAGACACTGCAAAAACCAGCACTAAATTTTGCGGGCCTGCCCGGAGGAGGATCGGCCCGCGATCCTCAGTGCCTGGTGCGCTGCATCACCGGATCGTCAGTGTAGATATGGCCAAGAAGCCTGAGGATGCGAAGCACATCGCTGTCATCGATTGAGTAATAGATGGTCTGTGACTCGCGGCGGGTCCGAACAATGTTGGCGCGTCGCAATCTGGCGAGATGCTGCGAGAGGGCGGACTGGCTGAGCGAGGCGATCACCCCTTCGAGTTCGGATACCGATCGTTCTCTCCCGTCGGAGAGCTCGTTCAGAATGCGCATGCGTTTGGCATTGCTCATCGCACGCAGAACGGTTGTCAGTTTGGATTGTTCGCTTTCAATGTCGGGAAGCCGCGCCATGGTCAGTTCTCTCCTTCACGTCGTCGCGCTCCGACCGGCGCAAGTGTGTTGCACCTCGGGCCTGAAGGCCTTTGACAGCCGGACAGCCTGTGACAGCCTGACAGCCCGAGCCTGGTCCTCTGATGTGAAGGCCATTCAGGCATGAAGAAATTTTGCCTCATTGACGATGCACCTCATCGACGACGTAGATGTGACTGTCCACAGGGACAGCCAGTCTTCTTGTTTACAGGTTTCCAGCCCCGTGACTCCGCTTGGTCAATCTTCGCCCGAAATCGGGGCTTCCTCCGCGGAGCCATCGTGCCGGTCGCCTGTGTCTGTTGCCGTGCCGGCACTGACATCATGTCTGCTGCAATCATGTCTGCTGACGTTATGTTCTTGCTCGATGTCCTTGCCTGGCAGGCGAGGAGTGCATTTTATCTGTATGAAGTTATTAAAATGTTAAAAATTCAATGTGATATTGCTTGAAAGGCTGGTTTTTTGATCAAAATATAGTTTTTTATGTGGGCAAAATGCTGTTTTGGGGAAAATCTGTTAACAAATCATGGTTTCAGATGATTGTCAGGTCAGGGCTCTCGCCGATCTCGGCTGTGGACAGGACCCGGAAATTGCTGGGGCGTTCATTTTGCGGCGTGACCGGATAGACAAATCGCTGGAATGGCCTCAGCGCGCCACCATCGATCCTGACAAAGCCGTGGTGGTAGAGCGGGGCCTGTATCGCGAAGGCCGCCTCATAGATGATGGAAAGCCATCGTCCACCCGGCGAGTCGAACCCTTCGTCGAGGGGAACGCCGGTGGCCGGCACCTCCGCCGGCCAGTCTGTCTCCTCGGGCAGAGCAAGGAAATACAGCCGCATGGACCTGTTCTGCCCGACCGAGACCAGGTTCTCGATTGCCGCGGCGCTGACTTCGAGAAGCGCTGTCGGCGCATCCTTGCCGGCAAGATCCAGCTCCGCGAGCTTTAGAAGGTTTTGCGACAGCATGCCCGTGGGCGGCCGTTTGCGGTCATAGATTTCGAGGTTACTCATGAAGAGCGGTTCGTTCACCCGCTCGAGAATGCCGAGCGCGCGCAAGGCAAGCCGCAGGCAGGTATCCTGGCGTGACAGGTGACGGGTGATGTTTCCTGCCATCTCAAGGCTCATCTCGAAGCCCGGGTCGAGCGCGCGGAGCGAGCGCATCATCTGGACAAGGGCGGTCTCGCTCACATGCCGGTGCAGTGAAATCAGGAAATCCCCGTTTGTCCGCCGCGCGAGCACGCCGCCCTCAGGCGGCGACTTGTCGGAACTTGCCTGGGTGATGCCGTTGCGGGTGATGGCAATCTGCGCGCGCATCAGCCTCCTGCCTGTCGAGGAGTCCCTTGAATTGCGGGTGTGGGCGGGCGCATTCCCACCATTTATGAATTGGCCCGGCTTCCATTCTGTCACATCAAGGTTAATTTCCCGTCAACGCGCGGATACACCGCAGGATGACGAACCGCAGTCCTGCAAACCGGAAGACAGGCCACGGGTGACGATACGCCGCCCGGAAATTTGCCTGCGGGGAATGTTTCTTCGCCCGTCTTCACGCTAGACTGACGGCATGATGAATGATCAAGACACACATGCCGGCGGTGCCGCGGACTCGGGCAGGGCTGCCGCGCACGACCGGGCGTTCAAGGAACTGCGCCAGCCGACACCGCAGGAATTCGATATCCGCATCGCCGCCGACGGCAGCTGGTACCATGAGGGCGGGCTGATCGGCCGTCCGGCGCTGGTGAAGCTGTTTTCAACGGTGCTGCGGCGCGAGGCGGATGGCAGCTACTGGCTGGTGACACCGGTGGAGCGGGGCCGTATCGAGGTTGAGGACGCGCCCTTTATCATCACCGCGCTTGCCGTCAGCGGCGCGGGCGAGGCACAGCAACTCACCTTTCGCACGAATGTCGATGACGAGGTTCATCTCGGCCCGGGCCATCCGCTGGCCATGCGCATGCCGTCTCAAGGCGGCGAGGACCTGCGCCCCTATATCATGGTGCGGGACGGTCTCGAGGCGCTGGTGGCAAGGCCGGTATTCTATGAGCTCGCCGAAATGAGCCAGCCCGGACCGGACGGCCTGCTGGGAGTCTGGAGCGGCGGGGCCTTTTTTGCGCTGGAGGGAGAAGACCGGTGACCGACATGGCCCGCCTCCCTCTGGAAACTGGCTGTCTCAATCCTGTGCCGGTGCGGCTCAAGGAAACGGCGGGACGGCCGTCGGCGGTGCTAGTCGGGTTGATGCAACGCCGTGACGGCTGGCATGTGATCATGACAGAACGGGCGCATCACCTTGCCCATCATGCGGGCCAGATCTCCTTTCCGGGCGGCAAGGTCGATACCGCCGATCCTGATCTGGTGGCGACAGCGCTGCGCGAGGCGGATGAAGAAGTGTCCCTGCCGCGGTCCAGTGTCGAAATTCTCGGCGGGCTGGATACGGTCAGAAGCCCGGTGGGATTTGTCGTGCAGCCGGTTGTGGGGCTGGTCGATCCCGACGTGACCCTGCGCGCCGCGCCGGACGAGGTGGCGCAGGTGCTTGTCCTGCCACTGGCTCCGCTGATCGACCCGCAACGGCATGTCCGGCGGAGCTATATCCGTGAGGGGCAGCGCCGCGAGGTCTGGGTGATCGAGGATAACCGGTATAATATCTGGGGGCTTTCGGCCTCCATTCTTGTCGATCTCGGCAAACGGATGTCGCAGAAAACTGGGACCGGCAGCAGAAGGGGCTGATCATGCGTCGCTATATCATCATTGCCATTGCCATCATGGCCGCCATTCTGGTGATGAGCCTTGTGAAGATGATTCAGGCGCGCCGGGCCAAGGCGCGTGGAGAAATCCCCCACAAGACTGCCGGGATCGATATCTCGCATATCATCGGGGCGCTTGTCGGGCTTGCGGTGTTCTTCGTCGGCGCTGTGCTTCTTGAAAGCGGAGCATCGGCCCCCTGGACTGCTTATGAGCCGGCGACATTGAAGGACGGAAAAATCTCGTCAGGGAATTTCTCCGGAGGCACGGATGGCGGCAACGACTGAGCCCGGTCCGGCCGCCTTTCCGGTGCCGCCACTGGCCGCGCGGCTGTTCGATCTGGCGCGCGCGGAAGGGTACGAGGCCCGGATTGTCGGCGGCGCGGTGCGGGACTGGCTGGCGGGCCTGCCGATCGGCGATATCGACATGGCTGTCGCCGCCCCGATCGATGCATTTGCTGATGCCTGCCGCGCCGACGGGATTCGCGTGATCGAGACCGGGCTGTCGCACGGCACGGTGACGGTCCTCAGCCCGGCCCGACCGGGTGGCGCCAATCCGGATGCGGCCAATTCAGATTCGGCCAACGCCGGTATAGGCGGGCCCATCGAGGTGACGCAAACCCGGGTCGATCTCGAGACCGACGGCAGGCATGCGGTGGTCGGATTCAGTGACGACTGGAAGGCAGACGCGTCGCGCCGGGACTTCACCATCAACGCCATCTATATTGATGCCGACGGCCAGATTGACGACCCGCTGGGCGGACGTGCCGATCTGGAATCGGGCACCCTGCGTTTTGCCGGAAATGCCGCGCAGCGGGTGGAAGAAGATGCGCTCCGCATGCTGCGCTATTGCCGCTTCCTGCCACGGTTCGGGTCGGCAGGCATCGACCCCGCCGCCGCCGCCGCGCTTCGCGACGCGGCCCCGACGGCAGCGCGCCTGTCGGGCGAACGCGTCGCGGCGGAGTGCCGCCGCCTGTTCGGCATGGATGATGGCGCAGCGGGAATTCGCCTTTTGCAGGATACCGGTATTGCAGCGCACGCTCTTGGCACCGCGCTCGAGCCCGGACATTTGGCCCATCTTGCGGACAAGGCAGGGTTTGACGCCGGCATCGACCCGCATCAGGCATGGTTGGTCAGGCTTGCGGCACTCACGGCCCCGGGCCGTGCGCCCGTTCTGGCGCAGCGGCTGCGGTTGTCGCGGCAGGACAGCCGGCTTCTCGCCGGTCTGGATTCAGGTGATCCGGCACAGACGGCCGCGCTGCTGAACGGGCCCGACTGGCAGCAAGGCGCCTATGTCATGGTGCGCGGCCAGCTGCCGCCGGCGGCATTGCTGGTGGTGGCCGCAGCGCGATGCGGCCGCACAGCGGGTCCGGACCATCTCGCCATGCTGGCATCCTGGGTGCCTCCGGAATTTCCCCTGGCGGCCGCCGATTTATTGTCGCACGGCGTTGACAAGGGGCCGTGCCTGGGAGAGATGTTACGCGCCGCCGAGGCCCATTGGGTCGGTCAGGATTTTGCACCATCAAGGCAGGATCTGATCGATTTTGCCATGACGTCAGGCTGACCAGCACGGATCACTGCTACCATGAATGACAGCACGACACATCCGCAGGAAGACTCGTTCGATGCCCGGAAGGCTGCCGCTGCCGAATGGTTCGCCAGCCTCCGAGATTCGATTTGCGCCACCTTCGAGGCGATCGAGGCGGAATGTCCGGAGCAACGGCAGGACGGCCTTGATGCCGGCAGCTTCGAGCGCAAGGCCTGGCAGCGTGACGGTGGCGGTGGCGGCGTGATGAGCGTCATGCACGGCCGGGTCTTTGAAAAAGTCGGGGTGAATATCTCGACGGTGCATGGCACCTTTTCCGAGGAATTCCGGCAGCGCATTCCCGGCGCAGGCGAGGACGGGGCTTTCTGGGCATCGGGAATCTCGCTTGTCGCCCATCCGCGCAACCCGCATGTGCCGGCGGCGCATATGAACACACGTTTCATCGTCACCACCAAGGCATGGTTCGGCGGCGGCGGCGACCTGACGCCGATCTTTCCCGACGCCGCGGCGGGAGAGGCGTTCCATGCGGCGATGCGGCAGGCTTGCGACGGCCATGATCCTGACTATTACCCGCGTTTCAAGAAATGGTGTGACGAGTATTTCTACCTGCCGCACCGGCAGGAGCCACGCGGCGCCGGCGGAATTTTTTATGACAATCTGGACAGCGGCGACCGCGACGCCGATTTCGCCTTCACCCGCGATGTCGGCGAGGCGTTTCATCAGGGTTACGCGGGAATCGTACGTTCGCGCATGGACCGCAGCTGGGACGAGGCCGATCGGCACCACCAGCTGGTCCGGCGCGGACGCTATGTCGAGTTCAATCTGCTGTATGACCGGGGCACGCTTTTCGGTCTGAAAACAGGCGGAAATATCGAGGCAATCCTGATGAGCCTGCCGCCTGAGGTGCGCTGGCCCTGAGCCGCCGGCGGCCGCCTTTTGTCCGGTTCGCGGGGTGCGACGGATAGCGCGCTTATTTTTTCGTATTTCATGGCAATATCTACTGCAAAACCGGGACGTCTCATGCTAGAACGACGGCGGCTGACTGAAGGTGCCTTGCATGTCATGCCGCTGCCGCCCGGCAGGAGCCTGGAGGGAGATTTCCGTGGTGGTCCGTTTCGGACCGCGCGCGGGAATGTGTGGGGCTGTTTTGAAAGAGGGAAAAATGGCAAATACGAACTCGAAGCCCGGGGCATCGGACGCCGATGGTCACGAGCCTGATCGTCGTGACTTCATCGTTGTCGCGACCTACGCCATGGGTGCGGTCGGTGCCGGTGCTGTTGCCTGGCCGCTGATCGACCAGATGAACCCGGCCGCCGATACGCTGGCGCTTGCCAGCACCGAGGTTGATGTCTCGAAGATCGCCGAAGGGCAGGCCATCACGGTCACCTGGCGTGGCAAGCCTGTTTTCATCCGTCACCGGACCGCTGACGAGATCGCGCGCGCGAACGCCATCGACAGCGCCGAGCTGCGTGATCCCGAAGAGGACGAGACCCGTGTCCAGAAGCCGGAGCTTCTGGTGGTTCTCGGCGTCTGTACCCATCTCGGCTGCGTCCCGCTCGGTCAGAAGACCGGCGAGGTAAAGGGCGAGTATGACGGCTGGTTCTGCCCGTGCCACGGCTCGCACTACGACACCTCCGGCCGGATTCGCAAGGGTCCCGCACCGACGAATCTCGAAGTGCCACCCTATTCCTTTCTTTCCGACGGCCTGATCCGCATCGGTTGATCTGACAGTTTCACTGGAGGCTACTGGTTCCATGTCTGCTGAAAAATTCTCAAATCCGGTCGTGCGGTGGATTGACCACCGTCTTCCCGTGTTCTCCATGCTTGATCACGAGAAGTACGACTATCCTGTTCCGAAGAACCTCAACTACATGTGGAACTTCGGTGTTCTTGCCGGCCTTGCGCTGGTGATCATGATCGTCACCGGCATTGTGCTGGCGATGAACTACACCGCCCATGTCGACCACGCCTTCGGCTCGGTCGAGCGCATCATGCGTGACGTCAATCACGGCTGGCTGATCCGCTACATCCACATGAACACGGCGAGCTTCTTCTTCATCGTCGTTTACATCCATATGTTCCGCGGACTGTATTACGGCTCCTACAAGGCACCGCGCGAACTGTTGTGGATGCTCGGCGTCGTCATCTTCCTTCTGATGATGGCCACGGCCTTCATGGGGTATGTTCTTCCCTGGGGTCAGATGAGCTTCTGGGGCGCGACGGTGATTACCAACCTGTTCTCGGCCATCCCGTTTGTTGGCGAGAGCATTGTGGTCTTCCTCTGGGGCGGCTTCTCGGTCGACAACCCGACACTGAACCGCTTCTTCTCGCTTCACTATCTGATGCCGTTCCTGATCGCCGGGGTGGTCGTTCTCCATATCGTGGCGCTGCACCGCTTCGGTTCGAACAACCCGATCGGTATCGACGCCAAGGGACCGCAGGACACGATTTCCTTCCATCCCTACTACACGATCAAGGATATGGTCGGGATTGCGATGTTCCTGCTGCTGCTGGCAGTGGCGGTGTTCTTCTTCCCGAACGCGATGGGCCACCCGGACAACTACATTCCGGCCAACCCGATGCAGACCCCGGCGCATATCGTTCCCGAATGGTACTTCCTGCCGTTCTACGCGATCCTGCGCGCGGTTCCGGACAAGCTCGGCGGCGTGCTGCTGATGTTCAGCGCGATCTTCGTGCTGTTTGTCCTGCCGTGGCTCGACCGTTCGCCGGTCCGCTCGGCGCGGTTCCGCCCGGTGTTCCGCATCTTCTTCTGGCTGCTGTTCATCGACTGCATCCTGCTCGGCTATCTCGGCGGCATGCCTGCCGAGGGCATCTACGTGCTGCTCTCGCGTCTTGCCACGGCATGGTATTTCCTGCACTTCCTGGTGATCCTGCCGATGCTGAGCGTGTTCGAGACAACCAAACCACTGCCGAAGTCGATTTCCGAACCGGTGCTGGCGACAGCGAGGGGAGTGGCCTGATGCGCAAGTTTCTGATTGCTTCGGCTGCAGCCATTGCCGCCATGATCGGCCTTGCCTCACCCGCCATGGCGGCGGGTGGCGGCGACGTCAAGCTGCAGACCGGTGAATGGAGCTTCACCGGCCCCTTCGGCTATTTCGACAAGGCTGCCCTGCAGCGCGGCTTCCAGGTCTACCGGGAAGTCTGTGCGGGCTGTCACGGTCTCGACTATATCGCGTTCCGCAACTTGGCTGACCTTGGCTATAACGAGGCCGAGATCAAGGCCATCGCCGCCGAATACGAGGTGATGGACGGTCCGGACGACGAGGGCGAGATGTTCATGCGTCCGGCACGCCCGGCCGACATCATTCCGAATCCGTACCGGAACGACAACGAGGCCCGCGCCAGCAACAACGGCGCAATGCCGCCGGACCTGTCGCTGATCGCCAAGGCCCGTGCCAACGGCCCGGACTATCTCTACAGCCTGCTTCTTGGCTATGTGGACGCGCCGGCCGACAAGGATGTGCCGGATGGCATGCATTACAACAATGCCTATTCGGGCAACCTGATCGCGATGCCGCAGCCGATCTATGGCGATGATGTGGAATATGCCGACGGGGCACCGACCACGCCCGAGGGGCTGTCCGCCGACGTCACCAACTTCCTGATGTGGGCCGCCGAGCCGAAGCTCGAGGCGCGCAAGCGGATTGGTGTCGCCGCGGTGTTCTTCCTGTCGATCTTCCTGGTGATGTCCTATTTCGCCAAGCGCCGCGTCTGGGCGGACCTTCACTAAGGGTCCGGCCACAGCAAGGACGGCGCGCCGGAAGGCGGGCCAGACAGACAAAACAAAACCCCCGGTCACCGCCGGGGGTTTTTTTGCCTTCGGAATAGATGGAGCGGGCGGCCTAGCGGCTGACCCTGTCGAGGAAGGCGAGGGTGCGTTCCCACGCCATTTCCGCGGCGCTGGCGTCGAACTGGCCGCGCGCGTCGCAATTGAAGCCGTGATCGGCGTCATAGATATGGGAAATGACAGCCGGGTCGGCATCAACCTGCGCCTTGATGAAGGTTTTCACACCCTCCATCGGGATTGTCTGGTCGCGCTCGCCGAAATGCGCCAGCACCGGGCAGTGGGCGACAAGGCCCGCCTTTGAAGGCAGTTCGCCGCCATAATAGGACACGGCGCCGGCAATGCCGTTCAGGCAAGTGGCGGCGCGCCAGGCGAGCGATCCGCCCCAGCAGAACCCGACGACACTGACCGGACCGGCCGCTGCAGCGGCGCGGATGGCGGCCGAAACATCGAACAGGGCATCGGCATCCACGGCGTTCTTCAGCGCAATGCCGCGTTCCTTGCCGGCGGCGTTATAGTCAAGCTCCACGCCGGGCTCGGCGCGGTCGAACATGGCCGGTGCGACGGCATAGTATCCCGCTTCTGCAAAGCGGCGGGGAAGGTCGCGGATATGCTCGTTCAGGCCGAAAATTTCCTGCAGTACGACAACGCCGCCGCGTGCGGTATCCGGGTCGCCTGCGACGGCTGCTTCGAGTGTGTGACCGTCTTCGGCCTCGATCTTGATCATATGCGTCATTCTGTCACCCCTACCGAAAGGGTGTTATTACACATTAAAGCGGAAATGGAAAACATCTCCGTCGACAACGCGGTAATCCGATCCCTCGATCCGCAGTTTTCCGGCGTCACGCGCGCCGCTTTCGCCGCTGCAGGCTATATAGTCGTCGAAGGAAATGGTCTCGGCGCGAATGAAGCCGCGCTGGAAGTCAGTATGGATCACACCGGCGGCCTGCGGCGCCGTGGCACCTGCCACGACGGTCCAGGCGCGTGCCTCCTTCGGGCCGACCGTGAAGAAGGTCAGAAGGTCCAGCAGCCCGTATCCGGCGCGAATCAGCCTTGCCAGGCCGGCTTCTTCAAGGCCGAGCTCGTTCAGGAATTCCGCCTTGTCGTCCGCATCCAGCTGCGCGATCTCGGATTCAATGGCGGCGGAAACCGTGACATGGGCGGCACCAACAGTTTCGGCATGGGCGGCCACGGCGGCGGTATGTTCATTTCCGATTGCGGCCTCGTGCTCGGCCACATTGCACACGTAAAGCACCGGCTTGGACGTCAGCAGCTGGAGCTGCGGAAGCCGCTCTTCCTCCGACTGGGTCAGACCGGTGGCGCGCCGTGCCGGCACGCCGTCGGAAAGCTGTGGCAGAAGTTTTTCCATCAGCGCCAGATCGCTCTTGGCGAGGGCGTCCCCGCCGCGCGACTTCTTCACCAGTGCCGTCATCCGGCGTTCCAGCGAATCGATGTCGGCAAGCATCAGTTCGGTCTCGACCGTGTCCGCGTCGCGGATCGGATCGACCGACCCGTCGACATGGGTGATGTCCTCGTCCTCGAAACAGCGGAGCACATGGGCAATGGCATCGACTTCGCGGATGTTGCCAAGGAACTGGTTGCCGAGCCCCTCTCCCTTGGAGGCGCCCCGTACAAGGCCGGCGATATCCACAAACTCAAGCTGCGTCGCGATCACATTCGCCGAGCTGGCGAGGACCGCAAGCTGGTCGAGCCGCGGGTCCGGCACGGCAACGCGGCCTGTATTCGGCTCGATGGTGCAGAAAGGATAATTCGCCGCCTCGGCTGCGGCGGTTTCCGTCAGGGCGTTGAAGAGCGTCGATTTGCCGACATTGGGAAGGCCCACAATTCCGCAGTTGAAACCCATTATGTCTCCTTGCCGTCCGGGCCTGTCCCGGTCTCTGCTTCAGATGTCTCTGTCTTTGGCGCCGGCGCCAGATGCGCGACCCGGCTCATGAAGCTGCCCTCGTCATGGGCTGCCAGAAGCGGGGCTTCATCCGCCATGGCGCGCAACAGGTCGGGAAGCCAGCCGTCGCGCTCGGATGCGGTGAAATCCATCAGCACCCATTTGCGGATGTCGATCCGCGATCCCGGAATGACCTGCTCCGGGCGGCCGACGCCGATCCGGACCCGCCAGTAATCCGTGCCGATATGCCGGTCGATGTCGCGGATGCCGTTATGCCCGCCATGCCCGCCGCCGCATTTCACCCGGATCTTGCCGGCCGCCAGATCAATCTCGTCATAGAAGACGAATATGTTCTCGGGCGGGATCTTGTAGAAACGCGCCGCCTCGGCCACGGGAAGGCCGGATTTGTTCATAAAGCTCTGTGGCTTGATGGCGAGGATTTTGTGGCTGCCGATCCGCCCTTCGGCGATTTGCGCGCCGTCTTTGGCCTTCCATGGGGAAAAGCCGTGCCGGTCGGCAAGCACGTCGAGTGCCATGAAACCGGCATTGTGCCGGTTCCCAGCATAGTCCCTTCCCGGGTTGCCAAGGCCTGCGAACAACAGCATGTCACGCTCGGTAGTTCAAACTGTGCGGCCGGACGATCACGCCCGGCCTGACAGTTCCTGTGGATGCGGAAAACCCGCGCGAGGCTTACTCTTCCTCGCCTTCCTCTTCCGTGACTTCCTCCTCGGCCTCTTCGTCCTCGTTCTTCACGCCACCGCCCGGCGATGCCAGGGTGGCCACGGTGAAGTCGCGGTCGGTGATGGTCGGGGTGACGCCCTCGGGAAGCGGAATGGCGCTGATATGGATCGAGTCGCCAATTTTCACACCGTCGAGATCGATGGTGATCTTCTCGGGGATCGCTGTGGCCGGACAGTTCAGCTCGACCTCGTAGCGGACAACGTTCAGGACGCCGCCGATCTTGATGCCCGGGCACTTGTCCTCGTTGATGAACTCGACCGGGACGGCAACAGCGACGGTGGCGCTCTGCGAGACCCGAAGGAAGTCCATATGCATGATCTTGTCGTTCACCGGATGGAACTGGATATCACGCGTCAGTACGGTCGACTTCTTGCCGCCGACTTCGATCTCCAGCAGGCGGCCGAAAATGCCGGGCTGGTGAACGATCTTGGTGATTTCACGGGACTCCATGGTGATCCCGACGGGATCCTGCTTGTTGCCGTAGATGACGGCAGGGACGAGGCCTGCGCGGCGTGCCGCACGGGCGGACCCCTTACCGACCCGTTCGCGCTCGGAAGCGCTGATGGTTGTAGTGTCAGACATTGCATTGCTCCTTGCTTGCAAATGGCTGTGCCTCCAGGGGTGCACAGCAGCGCGTGGTATAGGCGGACTACACCGAAAACTCAAGGAAAAAGGGGGATGTCGAGGCGCTTGCCTCTGCGCCTAGAACAGCGTCGAGACCGAGCGTTCCTCGTTGATCCGGCGAATGGCCTCGCCAAGCAGCGGCGCCACCGACAGATGGCGCACATTGCGGGCCACGCGGACGGCTTCGGTGGCGGGAATCGAATCCGTCGTCACCAGCGAACTCAGCGGCGAGGAAGCGACGCGGCTGACAGCCCCGCCAGACAACACCCCGTGGGTGACATAGGCATCGACGCTGATCGCGCCGGCATCCATCAGCGCGGCGGCGGCGTTGCAGAGCGTGCCACCGGAATCGACAATATCGTCGACCATGATGCAATGGCGCTTGTCGACATCGCCGATGATGTTCATCACTTCCGACACACCGGCCTTGGGGCGGCGCTTGTCGATGATGGCGAGGTCGGCATCGAGCCGCCGAGCGAGCGAGCGGGCGCGAACCACGCCGCCGACATCGGGCGAGACGATCATCAGCTCGGCGCCGTCATAGCGGGTGCGGATGTCCTCGATAAAGACCGGGGCGGCGAACAAATTGTCCGTCGGAATGTCGAAAAAGCCCTGGATCTGGCCGGCATGCAGATCGATCGTCAGCACGCGGTCGGCACCGGCGGATGTGATCAGGTTGGCCAGCAGCTTGGCCGAGATCGGCGTGCGGGGACCGGATTTCCGGTCCTGGCGTGCATAGCCGTAATAGGGCAGCACCGCGGTGATCCGCCGGGCCGAGCCACGGCGCAGCGCGTCGAGCGCGACCAGCAGTTCCATGACATTGTCGTTGGCCGGAAAGCAGGTGGACTGGATGACGAACACATCCTCGCCGCGAACATTCTCGCCGATTTCGACGAAAACTTCCATGTCGGCGAAGCGCCGCACATCTGCCTTGGTAAGGGGAACATCAAGATAGGCTGCAATCGCCTCGGCAAGCGGACGGTTGCTGTTACAGGAGAGAATTTTCATCCGAGATCCAGTTGAGACCCAATGATTTCCCGATGGCCGGGGATCGCAGTGAGGCTGGTATGGCCACCACCCCTTGACCGGCTTGTTGATAGCAACCCCCTATGCGCGGGGCAAGCCGTTAACAGGGCAGCCGTAATGCTTTTGTAACTTTTTTGCCTTGCTGCCGGTCAGCCCATGAAGCAGCTGGCGAACAGCCCTATGAACAGAAGCCCTAGAAAAATATAGAGATGCGGCATGTTCTTGGGTTCCTCTTTCAACAGGAAAGGCGCGGTCACTCGGCAAGCGCGATGATGGATATCTGGCGCCCGCAATCGGCTTCTGCGGCGTGTGTGGCGCGCCTGTGCGAAAAGAATCGGAAAGAATCGGCGTCACTGGAACCAGCGATGTGATCCGGCGCCCGATAGGTGTCCTCGCCGCAATCGGCAATATCGGTCACACCGGCCCCGGCAAGCTGATGGCGTACCAGCGCGGGAAGGTCGAAGCGGAAGCGGCCATCCTCATCATCGATAAAGCATGAGGCGGCGGCGTCCCGAAGGCCGGGTGCCACAGAGGCAAGGCAGGCCTCGCGCATGTCGGCCCCGACCTGATAGCTCGGTTGGCGTATAGTCGGGCCGATCAGCGCGGTGATCTCGCCCGCGCCCTTGTCCCGCATCAGCGCGAGGGTGGAGGTTACGATGCCGTCGGCAGCCCCGCGCCAGCCGGCATGGCAGGCACCAATCACGGCGCCGTCACGGTCGACCATCAACAGCGGCAGGCAGTCGGCCGTCAGGATGGCAAGCCCCAGCCCGCGTTCGGTTGTGACCAGCCCGTCAGCGCGGGTCAGCTGCGCGCGGTTGGAGGGCGCCCCGCCTGTCGCGATCACCGCATCGGCACTATGGACCTGCCACACGGCGGCAAGGCGGTCGGCGCGCAGTCCCAATGCGCTTGCCGCGCGATCCCGGTTCTGCGCGACAAGTGCCGGATCGTCATCGGATCCGAAGCCGCAATTCAGGCTGTCATACACGCCGCTGCTGACACCGCCTGCGCAGCCGAAGAAGCCATGCCTTGCACGTCCGGCGGTCGGCTGATGCACAAGGTGCGGCACCTCGCCCGTC
>WTIL01000056.1:0-16456 GCA_011522725.1 Rhodospirillaceae bacterium | reverse complement strand
CTCGCCCGTCAGGATGAAGCCGGTCATCGGGGTTCCTCCGTTTCGAAGCCGGGCGGCCGGCCGGTGCCGGCAGGCACCAGAAGCGCGACCTTGAAGACCTCGCCCATCTGCGCCGGGCTTGTCAGCCTGTCGATGGCGGCCAGCAGGGCACGCCGCTCCTCCGGGCCTGCATGGGCGCCGGCCTGCTCGGCGCGCATGGCCAGCCCGATCCGCATCAGGAAGCGCCCCTGCGCCACCGGCCCGATCAGGCGCGCGCCCTGTGTTTCGGCGGCCCGGCGCAGCGCGGCAAAATCGACCCAGTGCGACAGGTCGGCCTGCCCCGGCTCGTGGAACAGATCGACAGGCTTGTGTGCCGCCACGGCCTGAACAGAATCACCGGGATTGCCGTCGCGGCCATAATCAATCACCAGCATGGCACCGCCACGAGCTGACACCGATCTGGCCAGAGCCGCCATCACAAGATCCGCCTGCGGGCAGAGCTCGGCGACCATGCCGTCCTGCGGCGCGTCGGGAAGGGCCGGGTCGTCGGTCGCCGCGCCGCCATCCACAAAGCCGATCCGGTCATCGACGAGGCCGACCATGCGTCGATGCCAGCTGCCGTTCCGCCAAACCAGCTGCGCCGCGGGAAGGGCGTCGAAGAATTCGTTGGCGATCCCGAACAGCGGGCCTTCTATGCCAGCCACCAGCTCGTCCGTATCCGCATGCCATGTTACCGGTGCGGATTCGCCGATGGTGCCATTCTGGATGCTGCGGAGCACCGGGCTTGTCTCCACAAGGTGCACCGGAGCCGCCGCCAGCTCCGGCATCAGGGCCGACCAGGCATGGCGCATGTCGCGCATCAGCGTGCCGCGGCCGGGGCCGAGCTCGGCCACGACGGCATCGGCGGGCTTGCCGGAGAGTTCATACATATGCGCCAGGTAAAGGCCGCACATCTCGCCGAACATGCCGGAAATTTCCGGCGCGGTGACGAAATCCCCGGCTTCGCCGAACGGGTCGCGGGTCTGGTAGTAGCCGGCTTCCTCCGCGCCGAGGCAGGCCGCCATATAGGCCTCGAACGGCATCGGGCCGTCCGCCTCTATCCGCCGGCGAATGTCGTCCTCGACGGTCTGTGGCGCCTCGCCGGTCATGACCGTTTCTGCCGCCACAGCAGATAGGCCCCGGCCGCCATCATCGGCAGGCACAGGATTTGTCCCATGGTGATGATGCCGGCAAGCAGCCCAAGCTGCGGGTCAGGTTCGCGGACATATTCGACAAGGAAGCGCGCCAGCCCGTATCCGGCAAGCAGCACGGCCGTCATGGTGCCGCTCCGGGTCAGCCAGCCGCGCCGCGCGCCAAACAGCATCACCGCGCCAAGGGCAAGTCCCTCGAGACCGGCCTCGTAAAGCTGGCTCGGATGGCGTGGCAGCCCGTCGCCATTGGCAAAGACCATGGCCCACGGCACGTCGGTCACCCGCCCCTGAAGCTCGGCATTGATGAAATTGGACAGGCGCCCCAGAAACAGGCCGATCGGGGTGACCATCGCCACCCGGTCGCTGACAGCAAGCACATTCACACCCTGCTTGCGGGCGAACATCCACATCGCGACGGTCACGCCAAGCAGCCCGCCATGAAAGGCCATGCCGCCCTGCCACACCTTGATGATGTCGGCCGGATGGGCGAGAAAATGGCCCGGGTTGTAGAACAGCACATAGCCGATCCGGCCGCCGAGAATCACTCCGAGCAGAACATGGTTCAGCAGGCTGTCGACGGCAGCCGGGGACAGGGGCGTTTCGGGGCGGGCCGCCTCGCGTCGCAGGATCCAGTACCCGGCAAGCAGCCCGCCGATATAGGCGAGCGCGTACCAGCGGATGCCGAAGCCGCCGAAATTGACCAGGAAAGGATCAAACTCGGGAAGGATGATGGGGCCGGTCATGCTGCGTCCCTGTTGCTGGTCGACCGCCGGCCCTGCGCCGGCACGCCACATTATCGCATTCACCGGCGCCGTGGTATTGGAAAGCACGGCAAGATGCCATAGATAAGGTACAGGACAACAACGGAGACCGACCATGCGTGGCCGTTCACGATTCATCTCTGACATGGCCCAGGTGGCCAACGGCGCGGCAACGGCGCTTGGCGGGTTGCGGGAAGAGATCGACAATATCGCAAGACAGCGCACCGAACGGCATCAGAACGCCAGTGGCCTTGTGACCCGCGAGGAGTACGATGCCCTTCAGACCCGCCACGAGGCATTGGCCGCGCGGGTTGCCGTGCTTGAGGCGCAGCTCGCCGAAATGTCGGCAGCTGCCGCATCCGGACCGGCTGCAAAGAAGGCTGCCCCGAAGAAGACAGCTGCCAGAAAGCCGGCCGCAAAGAAGGCCTGATTCTCTGGTTTCTAGCGCCGGCGAGGCTGTCAGGCCGCCGGACGATATCATCGAAAATCAATGACAGTTTCATCGCCCGGCGAGCCACGTCGGCGAAGCCCTTGTTTATCCTTGATTTCGTCGAGTTATCCACAAGTTGATGTGGGTGCCTTCGGGGAAAACCACTAAATATTGTGTTGAAAGGCCGTTCTGGTTGCGGCATTTTGAACGGGTACTCACTACCCGGGATTCCCGACCGCATGGCCCCCTCGCAAGCTACCATCGATACCGCTCTTGCCCATCCGATCGACCTCGTGACGAGGTTCGTCGCGCGGCATGACTGGCTTGTCCGCCAGCAGGAAAGGGATGCCATCATCGCCGAAATTCCCGGCCGGTGGAGCGACTACCAGCTTGCTGTTTCATGGCAGGATGGCGAAGAGACGATGCAGGTCGTCTGCCGGATTGATGTCCGGGCGGAACAGGCACAGGTCGGCGAGGTCGCACTGCTGGCCGCGCTGCTGAACCAGCAGCTCTATATCGGGCATCTGGCGCTTGATATGTCGACCTGCGAGCTGGAGCTGCGCCATACCCTTGCCCTTCGCGGGGCCGGCGGCGCCACGCCCGAGCAGGTGGAAGATGTTGTCGATATCATGCTCGGCGAATGCGAGCAGGTTTATCCGGCCATCTATCAGGTGGTGACGGGAACGCTGAATGCAGGCGACGCCGCGACCGCGGTGATGATGGTCACCGAAGGGGAGGCGTAGCGCCGCCGGCGCCGCGCCCTGTCACAGGATGAAATCTCTCATTACCCTCATTGGCTGCGGCAAGATGGGAAGCGCCATGCTTCATGGCTGGCTTGCCGACAGCAGCCTCAATGCCGAATTCGCTATTATCGAACCGGCGCAGGACCATCTTGCGTGGACGTCGGCGCACGACAATGTCCGGCTCCATGCCACAGTCGCCGACGCCGCTGCCGGCGGGCGTGCCGCCACCATGGTGGTGCTTGCGGTCAAGCCGCAGATGATGGAAGAGGCGATTGCCGATCTCGGCGCGCTGGACGGGCCTGATACGGCGTTCCTGTCGATCGCGGCAGGTCTGTCGACAGCATGGCTCGGCGCGCGGCTTGGCGAGGGCGCGCTTGTCCTGCGTTCGATGCCGAACACGCCCGCCGCCATCGGCAAGGGAATCACAGCGCTCTATAACGGCGACGCGCCGGACCATATCGCGGCGCTGGCCAGTCAGCTCCTCAGCGCCATCGGCGAGGTTGTGGTGCTTGATGATGAATCGCAGATGGATGCGGTGACGGCCGTGTCCGGGTCCGGTCCGGCCTATGTCTTCCTGCTGGCCGAAGTGATGACGGCGGCAGGCATCGAGGTCGGCCTGCCACCCGCTCTGGCCAAGCATCTGGCGGAAGCGACCGTGTCCGGCGCCGGCGCGCTGGTTGCCGAATCCGACGACCCGCCGTCGCAGCTTCGCGTCAATGTCACCAGCAAGGGCGGCACCACCGCCGCCGCGCTGGCCGTGCTGATGGCCGAAGACGGCATGGCACCGTTGCTGGAAAAGGCCATCCGTGCAGCGCGCGACAGGTCTGTCGAACTGGGCGGCTGAACGGCAGATGGCATCTTGCCGGTGCTTGACCTGCATGCCGTTTCCTCCCATTTCTCTAATGATGCAGACTGACTGGAGGGTGTCGGAATGACTTCCACGGATACGCCGACCGTAATGATGGACAAGCTCGCCGAGGCCGCCTGGGCACAATTGGCCGACATGTCGCCGCGGGCCCTTCACATCGATGAAATTGCCGCCGCCGCCGGCATCGCGCCCAGTGCCGCGCGCGCCGTATCAGGCAGCATCACGGCGCTTATCCTGCATCAGCTTGCACGGCTTGATCGCCAGGCGATTCTGGAAAGTCTCGCCGATATCGAGGATGCCGGCGAGGTGCCGGTCCGTGACAAGATCATGGAAGCACTGATGCACAGGTTCGAGGTCTATGCGCCTTACCGGGCGCAGATGATCCAGCTTGAAGCCGCGGCGCGGCGTGATCCGGTTCTGGGCCTGCGACTTGTCGAATCGCTGCTTCAGGCGACACGTATGCTTCTGCGGATGGCAGGCGACGATCTCGCAGGATTCCGCGGCGAGGCACGCGTCCGCGGTGTCGCCGGCCTTGCCATGGTGGTGGCCCGTGTCTGGCGCACCGACGATACGCCCGACCTGTCGATGACCCTGAAGGAGATCGACAAGCGTCTTGCCACGGCCGAGGAATGGGGCCGGACGTTCCGCGTTCTGGATGGCGGGTCGGCATCTGACGGCGAAGACGCCAATGCCGGCGGATTTTATGATCCCGGAGACCAGGGCCCGGTTGAAAACGGGCCCGGCGGCCGTTACCAATAATTCGGGTTCAGCTCCGGAGAGATGATATGAGCAAGGATGAGGCCGCCACGCCGCCGGCAAGTTTCGATGATTTCATGAAGATCGACATCCGGTGTGGCACCGTCGTCGAGGCGGCCCCCTTTCCGGAGGCCCGCAAGCCGGCGATCAAGCTGGTGATTGATTTCGGCCCGGAGATCGGGACCCGCAAATCATCTGCCCAGATCACCGAGCAATACAGCCCGGACACGCTGGTCGGGAAGAAAGTGATGGCGGTGGTGAATTTCCCGCCGCGTCAGATCGGCCCGTTCATGTCCGAGGTGCTCACGCTTGGCGTTGCCAACGAACGCGGCGAGGTTGTGCTTGTGACACCCGACAGCGACGCGCCTGACGGCAGCCGCCTGCACTAGGCCTTCCGGTCAAACCGGCAGTTTCATGATTACGCGCAACCCGCCCAACGGCGAGTCGTCGAGCGTCAACTCGCCGCCATGACCAAGAATGATATCGTTGGTGATAGACAGCCCAAGGCCGGTTCCGCCTGTCTGGCGGTTCCGCGATGTCTCCAGCCTCACAAACGGTCGCAACGCGTCAGCGCGCCGCTCAGCCGGAATGCCGGCACCGTTGTCATCAATGATGATCGTCACTTCGTCATTGCGATAATTCGCTGAAATCTCGGCTTGGCTCGAAAAGGCGATGGCGTTGGAAACCACATTTTCAATGGCGCGCCTGATCGCCTTGCGCCTCAGCGGGAAGACCGGTATCGCCGGTGACGGCGGTTTGAAGGTGATTTCATAGCCATGCGCGTTGCGGGTCGTCGCGATGATGCGCTCCAGCATCTTCGGAAGGTCCGTATCCTCGGGCGGCTCCTCGCCTTCGCCCGCGGCAAAGCTGAGATAGGCGTCGATCATCTCTTCCATTTCGACTAGGTCGGCGCGAATAGCCTGGGCATCTTCGGTCTCGCCCATCAGCGCCAGCTGCAGCCGGATTCTCGTCAAGGGCGTTCGCAGGTCGTGGCTGACCCCGGCCAGCATCTCGGTGCGCTCGTTCAGCTGGCGCATGATCCTGTGGCGCATCGCCTGAAAGGCGCGGCCGGCAAGCCTGACCTCGCGCGCGCCTTCGAGCCGGTAATCCTGTGCCTGCCGCCCCAGCCCGAGCGCGCGTGCCGCGTTGGCGAGCCGCAGGATCGGCTGGACCTGTCCGCGCATGAACAGCAACGCCACCGCAAACAGCAGGATCGATGACCCCAGCGTCCAGCCAAAGAATGTCCAGCTCGTGGAAGAGAATATACGCTTGCGGCTGGCGTAGATCCGGATCACGCCGTTATCCAGCTTCAGATCCACAAAGATGAGGTTTGGATCGGAGACCAGATCGACATGCCAGTCTTGCGTCAGTCTGCGGCTCAGCTCGAGCCGCAACATCGTCTCGGCATAGCTGTCCGGCTGCCCCTCATTGGGTCCGGGAAAGACGCCGTCGGGATTGTGCTGCACGGGGAAGGAGAAATATTGCCAGCCGGTTGTCTGGATGAGGTCGATAGTGGCCTTGTCGGGGTTGCTGCCAAGCCGGTCGGCAAGCAGCTCGATTTCGGCGGCAAGCTGGCTCGCCATGTGACGGGTGACGGTGTCCCAGTGCCGTTCATAGAAAATGAAGATCGTGATCACCTGGACCAGGATCATCGGCACCAGGATAATTGACAGCATGCGCCCGAACAGGGTCTTCGGAAGATAGTCACGAAGCTGCATTCATGCCCCCTGACGGATTGTCTGTTCGCAACAGCCAGCCCTTGTTCCTGACCGTCTGGAGATAGACCGGAAAGCGGGGGTCGGGCTCGATTTTCGCGCGAAGACGGGCCACGGCCACATCGATTGAACGGCCACGCATGCTGCTGTCCATTGCCGCTGCGATATCCTCTCGCGACAATACCGTGTCAGGACGCGAGGCAAAGCTTGCCAGAAGTTTCTGCTCCGCCGTGGTGATGTGGATGCGTCCGCTGCTGTGCATCAGCACGCCTGTCGCCGGATCGAAGCTGTAGGGGCCGAACCCGATGCTGCTGCCGGTCTGCCGGGGGCGGGCCGCGGCACGCGCAAGGATGGAGCGGATGCGCAACACAAGTTCGCGTGGCTCGAAAGGCTTCGACATATAGTCGTCCGCACCGGACTCGAGGCCGGTGATGCGATGTTCGGTTTCCGCCATGGCCGTCAGAAACAGCGCCGGCACCTCGCTGTCCTTGCGAAGATCCGTCAGGAATTCAAGCCCGGTTTCACCCGGCATCATGATGTCGATGATCAGAAGGTCAAAGGCGATGCCGCCAAGAAGGCGCCGCGCATCTCCGGCCGACGCGACATCGGTGACCCGAAAGCCGCTTTCCTCCAGGAACCGGCGAAGCAGCAACCTCAGCCGCTCGTCATCGTCGATCACAAGGATGTGCTGAATTTCTGTGTCCTTGATGTTATCCATCACGTCACCGGAACCTGCACAACATCACCTGCCATGCGTGCTGCCGGGTGACCGCGACGACGCGATATCGCCGGCCTGCCGCCTTGTCTCGGAATCGAGCAGCCCTTCCAGAACCCGCTGAAAACCCTCGACCGCCGTCATGCCGGCCTCGCGATAGGCTCTGGCGAACCTGCGCCCCTGCACCTCGGTCAGCCGTGCTTCGAGTTCGGTTCCGGTTTCTGTCAGATAGAGCAGCCGCTGGCGCCTGTCTTCCGGGCCGGTGTGCTGTTCCACATGGCCGGTCTCGACAAGCGCCGACAACACACGCGAAAGGCTTTGTTTGGTGATGTTCAGAATGGCCAGCAGTTCGCTGACCGTGATGCCGGGATTGCGTCCGATGAAATAGATGGCACGGTGATGGGCACGGCCCATATTCTGTTCGGCGAGGATGGAGTCGGCCTCACCGGTAAAGTCCCGATAGGCAAAAAACATCAACTCAATGCCGCGCCGCAACTCTTCTTCACGGAGGAACAGCGCCTTGCCGATCGGTTTTATGTCAGCCATGTTGACCTTAATTCATTTACGGTTTAGCGTTAGTTATCTTACGGAAATTACGTCCGATTTGGAACTAAACTCAAGGCAAAAATGATGCGGGCAGCCGGTGGCGCCGCAGGAGGAATGGACAATGGCACTGATCCCGTTTGACGATCGCGACGGTACGATCTGGCTGAATGGCGAGATGCTGCCCTGGCGCGATGCGAAAACCCATACGCTCAGCCATGGCCTGCATTACGCCAGCCTCGTTTTTGAGGGCGAGCGGGTATATTCCGGCACCATCTTCAAGGGCCGGGAACATACCGAACGCCTGCGCAATTCCTGCAAGATCATGGATTTCGACATTCCTCTGAGCGATGACGAGGTCGACGCGGCGAAGATGGCGGTTGTCGAAGCCAACGGCATTACTGACGGCTATGTGCGCGCCTTTTGCTGGCGCGGTTCGGAGATGATGGCTGTGTCGGCCCAGAACACAAAGACGCATGTCGCCATCGCCGCCTGGGAATGGCCGAGCTATTTCGATCCCGAGACCAAGATGCAGGGGATCACGCTCGACATCGCCGACTGGAAGCGTCCGTCGCCCGAGTCGGCGCCTGTCCATGCCAAGGCGGCCGGTCTCTATATGATCTGCACGCTGTCAAAGCATGCTGCCGAGAAGAAGGGATTCACCGACGCGCTGATGCTTGACTATCGCGGCTATATCGCCGAGGCGACCGGTGCGAACATTTTCTTTGTCGATGGCGAGGGCACGATCCACACGCCGATTGCCGACTGTTTCCTCGACGGCATCACCCGGCGCACGGTGATCCAACTTGCCGAATCCCTGCAGATGAAGGTGGTCCAGCGGCACCTGACGCTGGAGGATGTGGCGGATATGAAGGAATGCTTCCTGACCGGAACCGCTGCCGAGGTCACGCCTGTCTCAAAGATCGGTGACCTGATCTTCACCCCGGGCGACGCAAGCCGTCAGCTTGTCGAGGGTTACGAGGATCTGGTCCGCGGCCGTATCTCAGTCTGACCAGCGGTCCCGCGCGGCGTCATCACTGTCGCGCGCCTCGACCCAACGCTTTTCATCGCCGCGCTCTTCTGCTTTCCAGAAGGGCGCGTCGGTTTTCAGGAAGTCCATAATGAATTCGGCGGATTCGAACGCCGCCTTCCGGTGCGCCGATGCGGTGCCGACCATCACGATCTGTTCGCCCGGGACCAGCCTGCCGACGCGGTGAATGATGGTCACGTCCTCGAGCGGCCAGCGTGCCCGCGCCTCTGCCTCGATCCGTTCAAGCTCGCTCTCGGTCATGCCGGGGAAATGCTCCAGCGTCATCGCGGTCACGCCGTCATCGCTGCTCAGCCCGCGGACGGTACCGACAAACAGCGCGATGCCGCCCACTGTTTCCGCCTGCAGGGCACGGCTTTCCGCGCCGACGTCGAAATCCTCTGTCTGCACCCGCACCGCCATTGATCAGCCTCCCGTGACCGGAGGAAAGAAGGCCACCTCGTCGCCGCCCGCAACCGGTGTGTCGAGATCGCCGTAGGTACGGTTCACCGCGACGCGCACGGCGCGCATGTTCTTCAGCGCCTGCGCATGCCCGTCGGACATGGCTGCCAGATGCGGCACCAGATCGCCGACGGACGACACATTGTCGGGAAGGGAAACCGTCTCCAGATCGGTTCCCGTATGTTCACGCATCCATGCAAAATATCGTATCGTCAACGTCACAATCCGGACTCCCTGAAGGGGATGAAAGGCAGATAGTCTCCGACAGCCACGCCGGTATTTTCAACCGGAATTTCGACCAGCCCGTCGGCGCCGGTAAGGGATGACAGGACACCCGCCCCCTTGCGGCCATGAAGATGCATTTCCGGCTCGCCGGCGGCATCGGTGGTGACTTTCACCCGCAGATATTCAGCGCGCCCGGCCGATTTCCTGTGATCAAACCCGCATTTGACGCGGGGGCGCAAAAGCGGCCGTGCGATGCCGCCTGCCATGCGGTCAAGGACGGGTGCCGCCGCCAGCCGGTAGCAGACAAAGGCCGCCACCGGATTGCCCGGCACGCACATCACAGGTTTGCCGCTACGGATGCTGCCGGCCATCGGCCGGCCTGGCTTGATCGACAGCCGCCAGAAGACGGGTTCGACGTCATTGTTGCGCATCGCGGCCTGCGTATGGTCCTCGTCACCGTCCGAGGCGCCGCCGGATGACAGCACCGCATCGCAGCTCTCCAGCGCCTTGGCAAAACAGGACGACAGCGCTGCCTCGTCATCCGGAACGATGCCCAGATCGACCACCTCGAACCCGTCATCGGAAAGCATGGCGGCGAGCATTGGCCGGTTGGAATCATGGATCTGGCCATGGCCTGTCGGCGCGCCGGCCGCCACCACCTCGTCCCCCATCGACAGAAGCCCGACGCGAAGGCGGCGCCTGACCTGCAGCGCGCCATGGCCGGCGGCGGCGGCAATGCCGATATCGGCCGCGGTAAGGCGGGTGCCCGCTGCCACGATCAATTCGCCGGAACGCAGGTTCTCTCCGGCGGGGCGATTGTTGCTTCCCGGCTTCAGTGCCGATCCGATGCGCACGGTGTTGCCGGTCTCGTCGAATTCGCAGAATTCATGCATGGCGACGGCATCGACCCCGTCCGGCATCACCGCGCCGGTAAAGATCCGAACGGCTTCGCCGACAGGAACCGGACGACTGAGCGGATGTCCCGCCGCGGCCCGCCCGGTCACCGGAAATGCGTGTGACGGGTTCGCCGCAAGAAAGGCGGCATCCACCCCATAGCCGTCGACGGCGGCATTGTTGGTCGCCGGAAGGTCCTGTGCTGCCAGCAGATCAGCCGCCAGAACGCGGCCGGCGGCGTCTGCCAGCGTCACGGTTTCAATCTCGTCGATCTGCGTGACGAGCGCGCCGAGCTTGGCTACGGCCTCGTCAGGTGACAGGCTGCCGCGATACAGCCTCGCGCTGTCGCTCATGACGCGGCTGCGACATCACCACGGCCGGCGAGGGCGCAGATATGGGCCGTGATGGCCTCGATGTCGTTCAGGTCCAGTGTCTGCGGGGGTGTTGCCGGAAGCGCCGAGGCATCGTCGGTGGCGACGGCAAAAATCAGCGGGTCATTCGGGAACAGCGGCGGCTTGCCTGTCGCGGTGCGGAAAATCTCCAGCTTCGGGATGGGCTCGCGCTTGTATCCCTCGACGATGACGATGTCGGCCGGGGCCAGCGAGGCGAGCAGCGCCTCGATCGGGGCCTCGTCGCGGTCCCTGTTCTCGGTAAAGATCACCGACCGCGCCTGCGAAGACACGATGACCTGGCGCGCGCCTGCCGCGCGGTGGCGGTAGCTGTCCTTTCCCGGGACGTCGGCGTCGAAAGCGTGGTGCGCATGCTTGATGGTCGCGACGTCGAGGCCGCGCGCCGTCAGCGCGGCGATCAGCTTTTCCGCCAGGGTTGTCTTGCCGCTTCCCGACCATCCGGCAAGCCCCATGACATAGCCGTGGCGGGCCTTTGCGGCGTCGAGCGCCGGGTTGCTGGCTTGATCAGACATGGTCGAGCGTGCCGCGGAAATAGGCAATGCCGGTCTGCGCGGTGATCAGCGCCGATACCCACAGCACGACAAGGCCGGCTGTGTTGACGAACCCCAGTTCGGGGAACACCGGTGCCGCGATCAATACCCCGATGGCGACCAGCTGCAGCGTTGTCTTCCATTTGGCCAGCTGCGAGACGGGGATGGACACGCTTCGTCCCGCCATGAATTCACGAAGCCCGGAGACAAAGAACTCGCGGAACATGATGACAAGTGCGGGAACAAAGAACAGCCAGCCGTCGGACGTCACCTTGGCGAGCGCAAGAAGGCAGACGCCAATCAGCACCTTGTCGGCGATCGGGTCGAGCATGGTTCCGAATTTCGAGACGATCCGCAGGCGGCGCGCCATCCAGCCATCGAAAAAATCCGATACGCTGGCAAGGATGAACAGGACCAGCGCGACCGGGTAGCCAACCTCCGGATCATCCGCCCAGATCAGCGCAGCCACAAGCGGCGCCGCCGCAAGGCGCAGCACCGTCATCGTGTTCGGCACGGATTTCAGCATGATGTTCGCCGACATTCAGGCCCTCCCCGGAAACGCCGCGTTTCCTTCGACTGGGAATAATGACGCAAGCAATCAGGAATGCCCACTATAAAACCAGTCATAGAGCTGTTTTGCCACGGCCTTGGAAATACCGTCGACAGCCTCCAGATCCTCGAGCCCGGCCGCCGCCACGGCGCGGGCCGAGCCGAAATGCGCCAGCAGCGCCTTCTTGCGTTTCGGGCCGATACCGGGAACCCCGTCGAGCGGGCTGGTCAGCTCCGCCTTCTGGCGGCGGGCACGGTGTGTGCCGATGGCATAGCGGTGCGCCTCGTCGCGAAGCCGCTGCAGGAAATGCATGGCCGATGCCTGCGGCGACAGGGTAAAGGTCTCGCGGCCGCGCATATGGAACTGCTCGCGCCCGGCATTGCGGTCCGGCCCCTTGGAAATGGCGACCACCGCGATATCGGCGACCCCCAGATCCTCCATCACCTCGGTGACGGCGCTGAGCTGGCCCTTGCCGCCATCGATCAGCAGCAGGTCCGGCCAGCTGCCGCCGGTGCGGTCCGGGTCCTCTTTCAACGCCCGCTCGAAGCGGCGGTTGATGACCTGGCGCATCATCCCGAAATCATCCCCCTCGGTGACGGCATGGGCGCCCTCGTCGCGGATGTTGAACTTGCGGTAGGCGGCCTTGTTGAAGCCTTCCGGACCAGCGACGATCATCCCGCCGACGGCGTGCCGGCCCTGAATATGCGAGTTGTCATAGACCTCGACACGTTCCGGCGGGGCGTCCAGCCCGAACAGGTCGGCAAGCTCGCCGAGAAGACGGCGTTGCGATCCGGTATCGGCAAGATGGCGAGCCAGCGCTTCCTCGGCATTGTGGCGGGCCATGGCGGTCAGCTTGGTCCTGTCGCCGCGCTGCGGACGGCTCAGCTTGACGTTGCGCCCGGCGCGAGACGACAGCGCCTCGGCGATCAGCTCCTTGTCGCCCGGCTCGTCCGACAGCAGGATTTCCGCCGGCGGATCCTTGTCGTCATAGAACTGGCCGAGGAACGCCGTCAGCACGTCGGCGGCGCTGCTGTCGGCATTGTGGCTGAGGAAATAGGACCGGTTGCCATAATTCGACCCGCCGCGGATGAAGAAGGTCTGGATGCAGGACCGCTCCCCGCTCTGGGCGACGGCGATGATGTCGGCATCCTTCAGGTTCTGCACATTGATGTCCTGGCTTGCCTGGATGCCGCTCAGCGCGCGGATGCGGTTGCGCCAGATGGCGGCGGTCTCGAATTCCAGCTTGTCGGCGGCGGCGTGCATGCGCTCGGCATAGTCGCGCTGGATCGCGGCCGATTCACCGGACAGGAAGCGCCGCGCCTGGTCCATCTGCCCGGCATAATCCTCGCGGCTGACCAGATCGACGCAAGGCCCGCTGCAGCGCTTGATCTGATATTGCAGGCAGGGGCGGGTGCGGGCGCTGAACACCGAATCCGAACAGGTGCGCAGCATGAAGGCGCGCGCCAGGTCGGCCACCGTCCGGTTCACCGCGCCGGCCGAGGCGAAGGGGCCGAAATAGTCACCCTTGCGGGTCTTGCGGCCACGATGCTTCTTCAGCTGGCCGAACGGGTGGTCGCCGGTGAGCAGGATCTGCGGCAGGCTCTTGTCGTCGCGAAGCAGGATGTTGTAGCGCGGCTTCAGCTTCTTGATCAGGTTCGATTCCAGAAGCAGCGCCTCGATCTCCGAGCGGGTGACGATCACCTCCAGCGTCTCGGTCTCGCTGACCATCCGCATCAGCCTGTTCGACAGCCTGTTCGGCTGGGTATAGCTGGTCACGCGCCGCGCCAGGTTGCGCGCCTTGCCGACATAGAGCGCCTCGCCGGCGCCGTTCAGCATGCGGTAGACCCCGGGGTCGCCGGTCAGCTTCCTCACTTCCGATTTCAGATAGGCGAGACCGCGGCCGAGGTCCGGCGGCAGGTTGGCCGGGCTGGCGGTTCCGGCGGTCTCGTCATGGATGGTGGTGTCGGTCATCTGGTGCAATCTAGCCTGCCGGGCGCGGGGTTGGTAGGGGGTGTGACGTTAGCAGCGCATCTATCTGAAAGTCCGGGAAAACCCGTCTCGAATGCCCTGTGGATAACTATGTGGATGAACTCGGCCGCCTGCGTTTTGCATGCTGATTCCATGGAGAATTTTGCATTTTGATGACACGGGAAGGGGGCATAAAAAATAATAATAATATCAATAAGTTAAATATGAGCAAAAAAACTAGTGCACTGATTTGACTATGAAAATTTCTACATGTTTTTGGAAATATGACAGGATTGTTTCGCTGTGCACAACAGGTGCCGATTCGGCTGCCATGATCCGAAACTGTCAACCCGGACCGGCATGTATTTTTTCGCCTTTCATTGTGCAGAAACCGCCGTCGCGAAAGAATCGAATGAATTCAGTGACCAGCCGGGAAAAGGCTCCCGCCGGGCCGCCCCGCCTAGCGCCGGCGGGGGCGTTTGCGCGGGCTGCTGCCGGGGGTGCCGGCCGGGAAGCGCGCCTCTGAAGACCCGCCTTTTTTGCCGCCGCCAGACCCGCCGCCAGACCCGACGCCAGTTCCGGCATTGAACCTGTCGGCGATGGCCTGCGGCACGCCGGGCGCGTTCAGCCCCAGCTCGGCGGCCTCCATCCGGCGAATCTCGTCGCGAAGCCGGGCCGCTTCCTCGAATTCCAGATTGGCGGCGGCGTCCTGCATCGATTTTTCCAGATCGGCGATCACCGCGGCATAGTTGTGTCCGACAAGGTCGCCTTCCTTGGCGCCGGCCTGCGGGGTGACATGGTCGCCGCGTTCATAGACCGAATCCAGAACATCGTTGATGTCCTTGCGGATCGATTCCGGCGTGATGCCGTGCGCCTCGTTCCAGGCTTCCTGCTTGGCGCGGCGGCGGTTCGTCTCGTCCAGCGCATACTGCATGGAATCGGTGACGGTGTCCGCATAGAGGATGACCCGCCCGTCGACATTCCGCGCCGCCCGGCCGATGGTCTGGATCAGCGATGTCTTCGAGCGCAGATAGCCTTCCTTGTCGGCGTCGAGGATTCCGACGAGCGCGCATTCGGGAATGTCCAGCCCCTCGCGCAGCAGGTTGATGCCGATCAGCACGTCGAACACGCCGAGCCGCAGGTCGCGCATGATCTCGATCCGCTCCAGCGTGTCGATGTCCGAATGCAGGTAGCGCACGCGGATGCCGGCCTCATACATATATTCGGACAGCGCCTCGGCCATCTTCTTGGTCAGGGTGGTGATCAGCACCCGCTGGCCCTTGGCCGCCGCCTCGCGGCATTCGGCGATGATGTCGTCGACCTGGGTGGCGGTCGGCCGCACGATGCAGTCCGGGTCGGTCAGGCCGGTGGGGCGCACCACCTGTTCGGAAAAGACGCCGCCGGTGCGCTCCATCTCCCAGGTGCCGGGGGTGGCCGAGACAAAGATGGTCTGCGGGCGGAATCCCTCCCACTCCTCGAATTTCAGCGGCCTGTTATCCATGCAGCTCGGCAGCCGGAAGCCATATTCCGACAGCGTGCTCTTGCGCGCGAAGTCGCCTTTGAACATGGCCCCGATCTGCGGCACGGTGACGTGGCTTTCATCGATGATCAGCAGCGCGTTTTCCGGCAGATATTCGAACAGCGTCGGCGGCGGCTCGCCCGGCCCGCGCCCCGATAAATAGCGCGAGTAGTTCTCGATGCCTGCGCAGGACCCGGTGGCCTCGATCATCTCGATATCGAACTGCGTGCGCTGCTCGATGCGCTGCGCCTCCAGCAGCTTGCCCTGCTCGGTGAAGTCGGCGATGCGGGTCTTCAGCTCGTTGCGGATCAGCTTGGTCGCCTGCTGCAATGTCGGCCGCGGCGTCACATAGTGCGAATTGGCGAAGACGGTGATCGTCTCCAGCTTCGCCGTCTTCTCGCCGGTCAGCGGGTCGATCTCGAACATCTCCTCGATCTCGTCGCCGAACAGCGAGATCCGCCAGGCGCGGTCCTCGAGGTGGGCCGGGAACAGCTCGACATTGTCGCCGCGCACGCGGAAGGTGCCGCGCACGAAATTGGTGTCGTTGCGCCGGTATTGCAGCTCGGTCAGGCGGCGCAGCAGCGACTGCCGCTCGATCTCCTCGCCGCGGGCAAGGCGGAAGGTCATGGTCGAATAGGTCTCGACCGACCCGATGCCGTAGATGCAGGACACCGAGGCGACGATGATCACATCGTCGCGCTCCAGCAGCGCGCGCGTCGCCGAGTGGCGCATGCGGTCGATCTGCTCGTTGATCGAGCTTTCCTTCTCGATATAGGTGTCGGAGCGCGGGACATAGGCCTCGGGCTGGTAATAGTCGTAGTAGCTGACGAAATATTCGACCGCGTTCTCGGGGAACAGCGCCTTCATCTCGCCATAGAGCTGGGCGGCCAGCGTCTTGTTCGGGGCGAGGATCAGGGTCGGCCGCTTGATCTGGCGGATCACATGCGCGGCGGTGAAGGTCTTGCCCGATCCGGTGACGCCGAGCAGCACCTGGTCGCGCTCGCCGTTCCGGATTCCCTCGACCAGCTCCTTGATCGCGGTCGGCTGGTCGCCGGCCGGCGCGAACTCGGACTGCAGGTCGAAATCCGCCGGCGCGCGCGGGCGCGTGATGATCATCTCGCCGACGGATGTGCCGGGGGATGCGCCGGGCGCGGGCTGGCCCGGAGAAGGC
>WTIL01000038.1 GCA_011522725.1 Rhodospirillaceae bacterium | reverse complement strand
GGATGCATGGCGTGAAGGCGTGACAGGACGTCATTATGCCCGTCGAACGCCGGCATTTCATGTCTCGTCATTGTCAGTCCTTTCCCTGATTTCGCCTTTTCCGGTTTGCAATAGGTGTCTTGCCAGTGCCGGTGTCTGGGTTTTGGCCACCCGCAAATCCGGAAGCTGTCCGGTCTCGATCAGCAAATCATGCTTCAGGCCGAACAGGAACGGATACCATTCCCGCGCAAGCGGCCCCTTCCATTTCCAGAGCAATGTCTCGATGGCATCGAAATGGGCCTGTTCCGGCGCGGCGGGCGGCGAGGGCGCGCGATCATTGGCAACGCCGAGGTCGAACCACGGCGCCAGCGCGAAAAAGGCGTCCGGAACCCCGGCCTCGGCCAGGGCCGCGCGCCATGCCGCGTCGTCATCCCCTGCCTGCATCACCGAGAGCAGCAGCAGGTCTGTCTCGATCATGCCGGTGCCGTTCAGCATGAGTTCTGCAATGCCGTCGCGTCCGGCATGGCGGCCGACAAACAGCCGCCTCGGGCAATAGTCGTTGCAGTAGATGTTGTCCCACAGGATCAGGCGCTGCGAGATATGTCGGCGCGCCAGGCTGGTGCTGGCAGCCAGCGGGTCCGCGCCGGCGACAATATGGCTGCCGCAATGGAACAGAGGCATGTCGTCCGGCAGCGCGGCCGACAGGTCGCGGTAATGCGATGCCGGGTCGTCGGACATTTCGTCGGCATAGACCCGCGGCGTGATCAAAACGGCTGCGTCAAGCCGCGCGGCAAGCCGCGCTGCAATATCGGCGTGCAGTGCGTGATCCGGCAGGCCATCGGGGCCGTAGCCGCCGGCCGGCGGCTCGTCGATATCGTCGAACATCAGCACGACGGCTTGCGCGCCGGAATCTTGCAGCTGCTGTGCCTTGGCAAGCAGCCTGCCGAATTCCGCCGCATCGTCATATGCGTCGTAATCAAGGCCCGGGGCGATTCCGCCAAGCACGCAGACATCATGCCGCCGCGCCTCTTTGCAAAACCGGCTGAATGAAGCGAGCCAGTCTTTATCCCATGGCCTGCGCCACTCGAACCTGTGGCACTCATCCTCTTTCGGCGCGTAGAGATAGGCGTTCAGGCCAAGGCTGGAAAGCCGGTGCAGAAGGCGCGTACGATCATCCCAGTCCAGGAGCCTGCCGTAATATCCCTCGATATAGCCGTGAAGCGCCGGCGGCAGGGCTGTCCGGTTCCTCAGGGGACTGGTCTTGTCTGATACTGCCACTCTGGTTCTCCCGGCCGTCAGCCTGTGACGCGAAGCGTGGTTGCCGGGCCGGCTTCTGCGAGCATGGCCAGCATATCGTCACGCGTGACCGCGACACAGCCGGCTGTATGCCGTGTATGGGGCTCGCGAAGGTGCAGGAAGATGGCGCTTCCCAGCCCGGCGACCGGCGGCGCGTCGTTGTAGCCGAGTTCCACGACAATGTCGTAGAGGCTGTCATCCCGCCACATTGTCTCGTGGCTGTCGGCAAATGGCAGCTCGACAGCCTGATTATAGGCCGGGTTCGCCGGATCGTCGCACCAGCCCAGATTTTCATGGATCGGGACAAGCGGAAGCGTGGTGTCCGGCGGGTCCAGCCTGTCCGGCCTGAAATAGACCCGGCGCAGGGGCCAGTTACCGACGGGCGTTGCCATATCGCCCTCGCATTTCCTGCTTGCCGCGATCAGGCCCGCCTTGCCGACAAGGCATGGGCATTCGTGCCGGGGCGTCGAAAGCACATACCCGTTTGCCGTTGCCTTGACGGTCCATTCATCCATTTCCGTCCCTCGTCATCCTCGTGGCGCGCCCTTTTTTTGCCTGTCGGGCCGCTTATGGCGGCGGGCCGATTAGATTTGCCTTTGTTTGTCGACACAGCTTAGCCTAGTTGCAATCACATAATAACAAAGGTGCTGGGAGGCGTAAGTGATGAACCAACAAGCGGAGCGCTCTTCAAACATAATTTCCGACTTTATCGAATCATACTTCGAACGGCGAATGGCACGCATTCTCCTTCTTGGCATGATCAGCGGTTTTCCATGGGTGCTGATTGCCAGCTCCCTGTCCCTCTGGCTGAAGGAGGAGGGGCTTTCAAGGAGCACGATCGGCTGGGCCGGCCTGATCTTCGGTGTCTACGCCTTCAACTTTCTGTGGGCGCCGCTGATCGACAGGTTGCGGGTTCCCGTGCTGACCGACAGGCTCGGCCACCGCAAGGCGTGGATCCTGACCCTGCAGGCGGTCATCCTTGTCTGCCTCCTGTTCTGGAGCACCATCGATCCGGTCAGCTCGCTGGCGCTGGTGATCGGTGCGGGCCTTGTCATCGCCATCTGTTCGGCGACGCAGGACATCACCATCGACGCGCTGCGGATCGAGCAGATCGACAAGGATGATGCCAGGGGCATGGCCGCCGGTGCCGCGGTCGCCGTTGTCGGTTGGTGGTCCGGATACAAGCTCGGCGGCATGGCGGCGCTGTTCATGGCCGACTATCTGGAAACGGCAGGTGTCGCGAATTACTGGCAAATGACCTTCATCTTCCTCGCGGTTCTGGTGGTGTTGTGCAACATCGGACTGCTGTTCATCCCCGAGACCGGAACGCGCGAGCGTGCCGAGGGGCAGCGGCAGGCGCAACAGGCCATGGCCGACAGGATGGGCGGCGCAGGCCCGGTCGTGCAGCTTGTCAGCTTTCTCACAACAACGGTGATCGAGCCGCTCTGGTCCTTCTTCCGCAAGAACGGCATGCAGATCGGCGTCATGATCCTGGCGTTCCTCTTCCTGTTCAAGATCGGCGAGGCCTTCATGGGCAAGATGTCCATCGTCTTCTACAAGGAAGTCGGTTTCTCCAAGTCCGATATCGCCATCTATTCCAAGGGACTGGGCTGGATCACCACAGTGGTGTTCACGCTGATTGGCGGGCTGTTCGCGCTGAAGACGGGGGTCGTCAGGGCGTTGCTCATCTCGGGCATCGCGATGGCGGCAACAAACGTGCTGTTCAGTGTTCTTCACTGGGTCGGGCAGAACGAGCTTCTGTTCGCCGTGGCCGTGATTGCCGATGATCTGGCGGCGGCCTTTGCCACCGTGGCGTTCGTGACCTTCATCTCGCTGCTGGTCGATCGCAATTACACGGCGACGCAATATGCGCTGCTGGCTTCCATCGGCACGCTGGGCCGGACGCTGCTGGCGTCGTCCTCGGGGGCGATGGTCGACTGGCTGAATGGCGACTGGGGAGTTTTCTTCATCATCACCGCGCTGATGGTGATCCCGTCACTGGTTGTCCTGTGGATGCTCCGCTCGAGGCTGCTGCCTCAGAAGAGCTGATCCGACAATCTCAGAAACCTGGCTGCCTGGCCCGTATCCCGATCGATGCGGGCCAGCGCTGTTTCAAGTGGTTCGCTGGCAACGGCGTGATGGTGGGCGTTCGCATGAATGATCCGGTCACCCGACTGGCACAGGCCGACATGCCCCGGCCAGAACACCAGGTCGCCGCGTTGCGGCGCCTCTGTTTCAATCGAAATCCCTGTTGAGCGGGCGACCGCCCAGGCAAGCTGGTCGCCACTGTTGCGCGGCGCCGATATGCCCATGGCCTGCAGGGCCAGCTGGACAAGGGCCGAACAATCAAGACCCGATGCGCTCCGGCCGCCCCACAGATAGGGTGCGCCCGCCAGGCGCTCTGCGGCCGATACGGCATCATCGTCGTCAGGCCGGCCGACTGCGATCGCCGCCTGTGCCGCCACAAACCCGGTCTCGCCTTGCGGCAGGTCGATCTGGTGCCAGTCGCCTGTCGTACCGGTCACTCGGATCAGCGCGCCCATCGTCAGGCGCAGCAGCGGGGCCGAAGTGACAGCCGGCTCTGCAAGAACGAAAGTCGCCGCGCTGGCGACGCGATGGGTCGGTTCCGGCATCGGCGGCAGCAGCAGATTGTCACCCATAGCTGCCCAGCCGACATAGCCGTCCGTCGTCAGCCTGATCTTCGCATGACCCTGCCTGCGCTCGAGAATGTCCAGCGCTTCGCCAAACAGGGCCTCTGTCTCCAGTGGCCTGCCGGGCCCGGGTTCTGCCGTGACGGCGAGGGTCGGGACGGCCACGCGCGCCCTGTTGGCCGATTTGCCTGCCTTGTACACCTCCCACCATTGGGCGGCATCGAAATTCGGGCAGGTTTTGTGGGTTTCGGTGGCGTCGCGATGTCCAAGCACGCGGGCGCCTGGATATCGCGCTGTCCAGTCAAACAGCAGTGCGGCCAGGCTGTTCATCTGCGCCTCGGTGAATTCATTGCGTCCGATCAGGCAGACGGACAGGCTGCGGTCGTTCACCCCCTTCACATGCGCGCCCTGCCAGTATTCCGGCCGGCCGGCTTCGCGTGTGCCGTCACGGCGGATCACCTGATGATAGCCGATCCCGTCCCAGCCGAAGCCGAGATGCATTTCCTGTATCTCTTTCGCGCCGATCGGTTGGTCATCGGGCGTGTCGGAACAATGCACCACCAGCATCTCGATGCGGTCCGGCGAAAGGTAACCCTCAAGGGGTACGGTCTGTGCTGTGTCTGACTGGCTCATCCGGCATCTCCTGAAGCGGGCAGCGTAGCAGACCCGTGTGGGTGGACAAGCCGTCCGGCGGGCATCGGGGCGGGCACACCCGTCGTACCGGGATAACTCGCATCAAGTCCGGCGACACGGCGTGCCGCCAGATAGGCGAAACATTCGGCCTCGATCGCGTCGCCGCGCCAGCCAAGGGTCTCGGCTGTGTCAGTCCTGACGCCGCTGCGATGCGCGATGGCGTCCATCAGGGTCGGGTTGTGCCTTCCGCCGCCACATATGACAAGGCGACGGATGTCTCCCGGCAGCAGGGCGACAGCCCGTCCGACCGCCGCAGCGGCAAAGGCGGTCAGCAGCGCGGCGCCGTCTTCGACCGCCGACCCGTCGGCGAGGTGTGCCGGAAAATCAAACCGGTCAAGGGATTTGGGGAAGGGTGCGCCGAAATAAGGATGCTGAAGCAGCGTTGCAAGGCGATCCTCATCGACCGTGCCGGTTGCTGCAATCCGGCCGCCCACATCCATCTCGCCGAGGCCGTGCCGCGCGATCCAGTCATTGATCGGCGCATTCGCCGGGCCGGTATCAAACGCGAAAAGCCGGCCGTCCCTGTCACGCCAGGTGATGTTCCCGACACCGCCCAGATTGACAATGGCAACAGACTCATCGCAGCGTGAAAACTTCATTAAAGCATCATGATAACAGGGGCATAGGGGTGCACCTTGACCTCCTGCATTAATATCGGCGCTGCGCAGGTCAAAGACCACGGGCCTGCCTGTGATCTCTGTCATCAATGGCCCGTCGCCAAGTTGCCGCGTCTGTCCCTTGTGGCCTGGCACGGGTGGCCGGTGCAGCACGGTCTGGCCATGAAAGCCGATGGCGGCAATATCGGAAAGGGGGATGCCGTGGCCTTCGGCGAATGCTGCAACAGCTTTTGCCTGGGCGATGGTCAGGTCGCGCTCGGCCTCGGCGAAAACAGCCGGTTCCGGCCCCTCGAAATTCCATCTTCGGGCCGCTTGCAAACATTCCTCCAGCCGTGCCGGCATCGCGGCGTCATATGGCACCAGCCCGTAAGGGCCGAATTCGCAGATGCTCCGGCCATCGGTGCGAAGAAGGGCGATGTCGATCCTGCCGTCGAGAACCGTTCCCGTCATCAATCCGGCGAACCAGCGCGCTGCCATCATGCAAGTCCTTTTGGGGAGCGTGTTTTGCGAGTAGATTGGTCACAATCGCATTGAATTCCGGTCGCGTCCAGAAGGGGAGACAGATGAGCGACAGCACCACCGAAGGCAGGCTTTCAGCCGGTCAATGGCTCGACCGGCTGGGCAATATCGCGGCCCTCGATGTTATGCTCGACGGGCATGGCGCCGCTGCCGTCGCTGTCCGGCAGAGCCTGGCGCAGATCGACAGTGCCGTAACAGCGATTACGCAACGCCTGAAAGCCAGTCAGGATGGCAGGCTGATTTATGCTGGGGCCGGGTCGTCGGTCAGGATCGGTGTGCAGGACGGTGTGGAGTTGCCGCCGACCTTCAACTGGCCACGCAGCCGGATCGATTACTGGATCGCCGGCGGACCGGTTGCGCTGACAGATGCCGTCGAGAATGCCGAGGATGACGAGAATGCTGCCAGCCAGGCCGCCGTTGCTGCGAATTTGTCATCTCATGACGTCGTGATCGGAATATCGGCCAGCGGGCGCACGCCGTTCACCTGTGCCGCGGCCAAGGCGGCGGCGGATGGTGGTGCTCTGACCGTCGGCATCGCCAATAACGAGGCGGCGCCCCTGTTCGGCTATGTCGATATCGCCATCCCGCTCGTCACCGGGGCCGAGGCCGTTGCCGGCTCGACAAGGCTGAAGGCCGCGACAGCGCAGAAGATCTGCCTGAACATGATCTCGACACTGGTGATGACGAGGCTTGGCCTTGTGCGCGACGGCCAGATGATCGCGATGAAACCGGGCAATGCGAAACTTCGTGAACGCTATGCCGCCATTCATGGGGGAGAGCCGTCGTAAGGCGGCGTGATCGCCGTCTAGCTCTGTAGCAATGCCCTGCCGATGCTGAAAGCGCCTGACAGGCTGTCGCCGGCTGGCTCCTTGAGCGCATCCCTGAACGTCGCCCCAAGCATGGGCTTGTAGCGCACGCCGACACCGCCGGTGATGAACAGATCGCCGCCATTCACATGCATCGCCGTCAGAATGCGCTCAAGATCGGCGACAGCGCGGGTTAGAACATGGTTGGCAAGGCTGTCGCCACTCTCATGCGCCTCGAACAGAACAGGGGCCAGTTCGGCAAAATCCGCCGGTGTGGCCGTGGCGGCGAACATGACGATGCCGTCCGGTCCATTGCCGAAATTCGACGTGACCTGCGCGCCGAGCGGCGAGCCTTCGAGCAGGCCGTCATGTGTCATCAGGACAGCGCGAAGCAGTTCCCGTCCAAGCCACGCACCGCCGCATTCGTCGCCAAGGGTCAGGCCCCAACCGCCGGCATGTGACAACCGCCCGTCATGCTGCCGCGCAAAGAACGAGCCGGTGCCGATCTGTGCAAGGGTGCCGTTCCTGTCGCCCAGAATGCCGGCAACGGCGATGTCGCGGTCGGACATCACCCTCACTGTGGCAAAATCGAGCGCGCCTTCCAGCCTTGTGGACAAATCTCCAATCTCGGCGCCGGCAATCCCCAGAACGGCGATATCGGATCTTTCGCTCATGTCCGCCATGCCAGCATCGCGATAGGCGGCGTCGATCGCCTCGGTGATGTGCCGCCTGCTGTCTTCAAAGTCGGTGACAAGGTTTGCAAAGGCGCAGGTAGCATGGCCCAGCCGCCTGCCATCAGCCTCGAAGATCGCTGCTCGGCATTGTGTTCCGCCTCCATCGACGGTGACGATCAAGGGCTCGCTCATGCCGTTTTGTCCCTTCTGGCGGCTCTCCCGAACTGGCGCGTGGCAAAGCGTAATTGACGCGGCGGCGAATATCCATAGTGGTGCCGTGGCCGGACCGGCATTTCCCGGTTGAATTGACCGTCGGCAAGGCATCGGGCATACCGGATCGGCGCATCGCGCGTGGCAGGCACAGGACAGGACCCATGGGATCTGTGACATCCGACATTCAGGACCCTGGCAAATCGCCGGGTGAGCGGCAATTGATCCGCGCCGGCAGGCTGTTCACAGGCGGCGGCGCCGCGCCGCTGGCCGATCGCATGATCGAGATCACAGACGGTGTCGTAACCGGCATCGCACCGGCTGGCGAGGCTGGCGGGCAGGCAGATGCGCATTTCGATATTGTCGCGCCGGGCTTCATCGACCTGCAGATCAATGGCGCCGGCGGCGCGCTTTTCAACGACGCCCCGAATGAGGCGACGCTGCGCACCATGATCTCCGCCGCTCGGAAAGGCGGCACCTGCCATATGCTGCCGACCTTTATCACGGCTGCGGGCGATGCTTATCGCCAGGCGATGGCGGCTGTGGCGGCGTTTTCCGGGCCGGAGGTGCTGGGCCTTCATCTCGAAGGGCCGTTCCTGTCACCGGACAAGCCCGGAATCCACCCGCAGGATGCCATCAGAACCATTGCCGATGATGATATCGGGGCCTTGGTCTCGCATCGGGGTTTGATCCTGCTGACCCTGGCGCCCGAGCATGTGACGGCCGAACAAATGGCGCGTCTTCGCAAAGCGGGGATTGTCCTGTTCGCCGGGCATACAAACGCCACCGCCGAGACTGTCTCCGCAGCCGCCGGACAGGGGCTGGCCGGTGTCACCCACCTGTTCAATGCCTGTTCCCAGATGCAGGCCCGTGAGCCAGGGGTGGTCGGCGCCGCGCTTGCTGATCCGCGCTTGTCGGCGGGGATCATCGCCGATGGCGTCCATGTGCACGCAAATGCGCTGCGGGTGGCGAGCAGGGCCATGGCAGGACGGTTGTTCCTGGTGACCGACAGCATGCCGACCTTCGGCGGCCCGGCAGACAGCTTCATGCTTTGCGGTCAGGAGATCATACGCGTCGGCAACCGGCTGCAGTCCGGTTCCGGCACGCTCGCGGGCGCGCATCTCGGCATGAACGAGGCGGTTGCCAACATGGTGGCGCTTGCCGATGTGCCGCTTGCCCATGCCCTGCATATGGCGAGTGGCGTGCCGGCGGCGGTCCTTGGGCTGGACCAGATTTACGGCGGTATTGCCGAGGGGCGGCCTGCCAGCCTGACATGCCTGGCAGCCGACCTCACGCCGGAAGCCGTCTATGTTCACGGCTGCCGGTCAGCGGCCTGACAGCCGGCAGGCGTCAGTAGACCAGATGGAAATCGCCGGTGATCGCCATGCGCATGGCCTCGCGCAGTGACTCCAGATACCGGGGAAGGTCCTTGCGGATCACATTGGTGTGGCTCGGCGCAAAGATACGGATGTCGTAGGTTTCGTAGAATTTGTCGATCGCAGCGACGGTTTCCTCGGGGTCGGCCCAGCGCAGCCACGAGAACACGACCCGGTTGGTGGTCGATACCTCTTGCTTGAACTGCTCGGCCGAATATCCGACTTCCTCCATCTCGTCCATGAATCGGAAGCACTGGTGCTCGTTATGGACATTAAGCGCCCAGTCGACAGGACATAGAAATCCTGATTTCCGCTCGTAGATCCACTGGGTCAGGGCGTGGTCGAGGAACAGGGGCTCGATGATCTCGATCTCGTGCTCGCCAAGATGGATCACATCGCCGAATTCTAGAAGCCGCGCATCGCCAAGCCCATGAACCTCGTAATGGTCATGGCCGCCGACGGTCAGGATTTCGACCTCCGGATGGGCACGCCTGATGGCGGCTGTGTTCGCGGCATGCGGCAGCTCGGTATGGCTGATCCACAGATAGTCCAGCTTGCGGCCGTCCAGAAGGTCCGCAAGCGCCTCCAGCACCGTCTCGTGCTGCCAGGGGCCCAGCGTGTCGATCAGGAACGTCTTCTCGTCAAGGAACAGGTAGGAGCTGTAGATGATGTCGTTCGCGGTTGGATCCAGCGCCGGATTGACCTTGGCGAATTCGGAGGCGAAGCCGCCATTGTAGTGCTCGGCGCCTTTGCCGATGCAGTGGCAGATCCAATAGATCTTCGGTGTGATCTGCCGCACGCCGACGCGGCTCGGCCCTTCGCCATAAACACGTTTGTTCATTTGCAAATCTCCAGCATGACATCGGTGAAGCGCTGTCTGCATTGGCCAAGATTACCCCGGATTGCATTGCCATGGGTGGGGGCGATGACGCTGACATCGCGGTTCGAGAACACGCGGTCGAAATCGGCAACGACCTTTGCTCCGGATGACAGTTTGAGGAAGCGGAATGCCGCCTCGTGATACCGGCGCAGCCAGTCGGCGGGAATGCCGTCCTCTAGCTGGTCGTCAAGATATGGATCGGCGGTTTCGGGAAACAGGTAGCCAAAGGCGTCGGCCGTGAACAGCGTTCCGGTCCGGCCGTCATACATCCAGTGCGTTCCCGGCTGGTCTTTCAATATGGCGTCGAGGAAGGTGATCCGCCGTCCGGCATAGACCTCGTCAGTGCCGGGATAGCCGAACTTCACACTTTCAGGCTTCACCCACCAGGGCAGTTCGACATGCGGAAGAATGCCGCTCGATACGACAAACTCGATATCGGGCCATTCCCTGGCGATGGCGCTCATATTGCCGGTATGCGGAAGCTCTGTATGGGTGAGAAAGACAAAGGCGGGTTTCGTCCCGCCGAGAAGCTCTTTCAGATCCGCCATGATCGGAGCCGTATGCAGGTGCGAGCCGGCATCGAAGATCAGCGGTTGCCCGTCGTTAAGCAGCACATAGACCCGCACTGCCTCGCACCAGCCATCCGCACCGCCGACGCTCTCGCCGATCTGGTACAGATCTCCGGAAACATGAATTGCCATCAGACGTTCTCCCCGGCGACCGCAGGCATTTCTTCTGTATTCGCCGCCATTAGAACAACGAAAAATCAGCTTCGTAAAGCAGCAGATTGCCTTGCGCCGGCAAAGTTTTTCGCGACACGACAAATTGCGCTGAAATAGGTCGAATTTGGGGGAATGGCGGAGAGAGAGGATTCCGCATTCCCTCGCAAGTCTCTGTATGGAATCAGTTTTTGAAAGACTGACCGTACCAACCCCACATCTTACCCCACATTCGAACGGGGGTTACTGAGGCTT
>WTIL01000075.1 GCA_011522725.1 Rhodospirillaceae bacterium | reverse complement strand
CGCTGCCGACATCGTTCTCGACAATGATGCGACCGGTGCCCAGACCGAAAAGCACCAGCGCCGCATGATGGGCGAGATCGCCAAGCTGACCGCCGGTTCGAACGGCGCGCTTGACCCGGCCGACTATGAGCGGACCGTGGCGACCCTGATGAAGGGCGGATCCGATCCGGTCATCACCAAGAAGCCGGAAGGCGCCTGGACCCATATGATCACCGACAAGGCCCTGTAAGAGCCGTCTGGTCATATTCCATAAAACAAGGGCCATCCGCGATGCGGGTGGCCCTTTTTCATGCACGATGCGCGGTTCGGGCGAGTCTATTGCTCGACGATCACCGTGCTTGTGCTGGTAATCTTGAGCCCGTCGCTGGCCAGTGCGCTGTGGTCGTTCGCATAAAGCGAGACGGTCACCTCGTTCTCGCCAAGGGGAAGGGCGCCGATATGGTGCCAGGCGCCATAGACACGCCCGAGCTTGACCCCGTTCACATAGACATGGGCGTGACCATGCCCCTCGACATTCTCCAGCCCGGCGGATTGGGCGTCGAAGGTGAAATTGGTGGTGATGATATTGAGGTTCCAGCCGGCTCCGGGGTCGCGGTAGACAGCTGTATCGAGCGTCGGCCTGGCGGCCCAGTCATCCACGGCGACGATGTTCGCGGCTTTGGTCTCATGCGCCATGCCGCCCTGCTGGGCCGGCATCGACATGCCTTGCGGCGTTCCCTGAAGCTCGAGGCCGGTCCACATGGCCGAAGCGCCGAGAAGCGCGCCGCCGATGAATGTCACCAGCAGGCTTCCGGATTGCGAGCGCGGTTGCTCCTTGTCTGTTTGTGCTGTTTCCGACCGGCCTTCGTTCATCACTGTCTCCCCCGAACTTCCGTCTATTCGGACAGGCCGATGCCGGCGCCGCGCATCTCGCCAAGCGCGGCGTCGAGCGAGCCTTCAAGATCGATGGCCCGGCAGGCGGGCAGAATGACATCGACCTTGAAACCCTGTGCCGCGCCATCCAGCGCCGACCAGGCCACACAATAGTCTGTGGCAAGCCCGACCATGGTCAGGTCCGTGCAACCGCGGCCGTTCAGAAATCCGGCAAGGCCGGTTGCCGTCACCTTGTCGTTCTCGAAAAAGGCGGAATAGGAATCAACGGCCGGATTCATGCCCTTGCGGATGATCGCATCGGCGCGGTCGGTGTTCAGCGCCGGATGGAACAGGGCGCCGTCACTTCCCTGAATACAGTGGTCCGGCCACAGCACCTGCGGGCCATAGGGCATCTCGGTGACAGTAAACGGGTCGGACCCGCTATGCGACGAGGCAAAGCTGGAATGCCCTGCCGGATGCCAGTCCTGGGTCAGCACGACAAGGTCGAAATCGGCCATCATGGCGTTGATCCGCGGCATGATCTCGTCGCCGCCGGCGACCGCCAGTGCCCCGCCCGGGCAGAAGTCATTCTGCGGGTCGATTACGATCAGGGCTTTCATCTCTTTCCTCCCCTTCAGCCTTCTTTGTCTGATTCAATGCTAGGATGGCCCTGCCGCCAACGCAATATCGCGGCTAGCGCAGCCCGTCCTCGCCCTTGACCTCGGCGGTCGTCAGGCCGCCCATCCGGTCGTGGATGCGGGGGCCGCGTGACATCGCCAGCGCGAACATGATCTCGCCGGCGCGCGGCGCATCGGGAAGGCGGACTTCCATGGCGTCGAAATGGCTGCGGACATAGGCGGCGTTGATATGGCCGAGTGGAATGTCGATCGGTGTGCCGGGGCCGCCCACCTTCATCGCCGACGGCACGATGGCCTTGGCCTCGCCAAGCCGCTCGCGCATGGAATAGCCGCCAGGCACATGCCACAGCGCTGTGTGTTCCAGCTCGCCGCCTTCTCCGGCGAGGGCCGCCTTGCCATAGCCGTCGATCCCGTCCACCCCGCCAAGCGCGGTGATCAGCTCGTCGGTCATCTGCAGTCCAAGCGGCTTCAGATCGTCCATCGCCGATTGCAGGTCTTCCTGCCAGGTGCCGGCAAACGGGTTGGCGACAACCGCCACGACGGCGGCACGGCGGCGCGGTGTTGCCGGTGGCGGCCCGTTCTCGTGGTGGATGGTCTCGGAAAACAGCATCATCTTGCGAAGCCGGAAGTCAGGCATCGGTCAGTCCTCTTCATTCATGGTTCTGTCGGTAAAATCCTGCGCATTGACCAGGGCCGCGGCCGGATCATCGAGCCCGATGACGGCGATCCTGCCCTGAAGTTCCATCACCGCGCCTGCAATCTGTCCGCCCTTCATCATATGCCGTGCCAGATCACCCCCGGCGGCAAGCGCGCCGTCGATCTGGGCGGGGCCGAGTTGCGGCACGGCAACGGTCACAAGCCGGTCGCCGAGATCGCTGTCGGGGTCCAGGTCACGGGCCGGAACCCTCTCGACCCCCGCCGCGCCCGGACAATCGACGCTGCCGGCGATCAGGGTCGCCGCGACGTCGGCGGTGGCGGCGCATTTGCCAAGCACGGTGACGCTGTCGGCAATGCCGGGGGACAGGCTTCGCCCACCCTGGCCGGATGTTGCCATGCCGCGCCATTCTGTTGGGCCGTGGAGGACAAGGCCGCCGCCCTCGGGCCCGGCGATGGC
>WTIL01000107.1:24265-37682 GCA_011522725.1 Rhodospirillaceae bacterium | reverse complement strand
ATTTGCGCCGCATCTCCAGGCAGAATCTTGGTGCCGAAGAAAATGATCAGCGAGACCGCAAGCACCGTTACCAGGCCAATGCCAAGCCGCTTCAGGATCAGTATCGTCATAATTGGAAATCCGGTCAAAAAACAGGCCCCATCCGGAAGATGGGGCCTGTCCTGATTTCGTGGTTAGGCGTCGAGCCACATGGTGACCGGCGCCTCGGCACCGCCGAAGTTGTTCAGCGGCACATGGGTCAGGCCCTTCACCTTGTCGGACACGGCGTCGACATAGTTCCGGTGGATCGGAATGACGCTGCCGTTGTCGTTGTGGATCTTCTCCTGCAGGACGTGGTACATCTCCTTGCGCTTTGCAGGGTCAGTCACGCCCCGGACCTCGACAAGAATCTTGTCGAACTCAGGATCCTGATGATAGGTCTCGTTCCAGGCCGCATCCGACTTGAAGGCGAGTGTCATCATAATGTTGGCGGTCGGACGCATGTTCCAGGACACGACGCACATTGGCGCCTTCAGCCATACCGCGCCCCAGTAGCCATCGGTGGTGACCTTCTGGACGTCGACATTCATGCCGATCTTGGCGGCTTCGCGTTGCAGGAACAGGCACTGGTCGATTGCGCCTGGGGCAACTTCTGCAGCCACAATCGGAACGGTGGTGTTGCCGATGCCGGACTTGTCGAAGTGATACTTCGCTTTGTCTGGATCCAGCATCCGCTGCGGGATGTCCGGGCTATGGTCAAAATAGGCCTTACCGATGGGCTGGTCGTTGCCGAGAGATGCCTGGCCCTTGTAGACGCCTTTCACGAGACGCTCACGATCCATCAGGTGCTTCATCGCCATGATCAGGTCGTGGTTGCCCGACATGTCCATGTCCTTGCGGCATGCGATGTTGATGTAGGCGCCTGAATTCAGCGACCAGACATTCTTGCCGGGAGCCGATTCAACCTGGCCGATTGCCTTCGGCGGCAGGTTCACCATGGCGTCGACGTCACCGGCCAGGAAGGCGTTCAGACGTGCGACCGGGTCACCGATGCCGAAATGCTCGATCTCGTCGAGATATCCACCCTCGCCCCAGTAATTGTCAAAGCGCGCACCAACGGTGCGGACACCGGGCTTGAACTCCTTGACCTTGTAGGGGCCGGTACCGACGGCCGTGGAGAAATCCTCTGCGCCTTCCTGCAGGATCTTGAAGTGGAAGGTGCCAAGGGCGATCGGAAGGTCCGCGTTCGGCGAGGACAGGATGGCCTTCACCTCATAGTCGTTGACCTTCTTCCACTCCTTTACCATCGCGACCAGCGAAGAGGCGTTGGAAATCGAGTCCGCGCCGAGGTGACGGTTCATCGTATAGATGACGTCGTCGGCGGTCAGGGTTTTGCCGTTATGGAATTCAACGCCCTTGCGGATCTTGAAGGTCCACTCGGTAGCTGAATCATTCGACAGAACCTCTTCAGCAAGCTCGGGCTCATAGCCGAGTTCCTTGGTCAGGCGGGTCAGCGAGCCATAGAACATCCGGCCGCGGAAGTAATCGACGGCAGATGTGTAAAGAGCCGGGTCGAGCGTGTCGTTTGGACCGTGCTGGTCGCCGGCAAACACCACGCGACCACCACGCTTTGGCGTGTTGGCCCAGGCATCGGAGACACCGGTAAACAGCGTGCCGGAGGCGGCGGCCGTAGCACCGGCAGCCATCATGTAGTGCATGAAGTCGCGACGGCTGATGCCCTTCTTGACCATGTTGAGGAACCGTGCGCGGTCAGCTGGGCTCAGCGTTTCGAGCACGGGATCATTGCGCTTTTCAGACATAAATCCCCCCTATGTCTTACGTTGTTTTCGCGCTGTAATTACGCGTTGAAGAACAAAAACCGTAACATGAAAAAATCTGGCGGTTCAACAGCTGGCAGGGGTGAAAATATAAAAAATGCGACTCTTTGTTCTGGATAGGACCCGCTATACAGGCCGTGCCAAACAGAATGGGTGATATATCAACAAATGTCGCTGATGGTGCGCGCCAGTCCTTCAGCCATCGCCCGCACGCAGAACCTCTGATTCTGACAGTGGTTCCCGGCGCGTCACCTTCCAGCTGGAATCCGGCTGCCGTTGCCAGCAGACACGGTCCCAGCTTCCGTCCTCCTGCGGCTCCCACCACCAGTTCTCGCCAGTCAGGTCGCCCGTCCAGACATAGGCGATCAGGCAGGCCTCGGTGCCGGTACGCAACTCGTGGACCTGATGGGGCGGGGTGACCGAATGTTCACCCGCCGTGACATGCATCGACAGCTTTTCCCGCCCGTGACGGATGTAAATCTCGCCTGACAGAACGTGATAGATTTCCAGTGCCGCGTGCTGGTGAAGCGGATAGGTTACATGCGGCGCAAGAAGAAACAGACCAAGATAGAGGTCTTTGCTGTGAAGTTTGCCGCGGCCTCCGATGACCTGGCCGGCCATCAGGCCGCCGGCAAGCGAAGGGTCCGTGTGGGACGAATCGAAAATCTGGTACCAGTCGAGATCGCGCGCCAGCGGCCGCAGGACTTCGGCAAGTGGCGAGACCGGCATGGCATCAAGCAGCGCCGGGAGCCTGTCCGAAACCATTGGCGGCTGTTGGTCCACAGGCAGTTCCTGCGGTGTCGTGACGACGGCGCGAAGGTCGTTCGCCAGTGTCTCGACAAGCGGCGCTTCCCCGGCCGTCGGCCGGACTGTGACATCAAAGGCATCGGCAAGCCGGTTTTGCAAAGCGGGCCCTTTGACTGGCGGAATAGCGCCTTCACCTGCCATATGTCTCTCCTGTCGGGGCGGGACGTCCTGCCCAGAGAGTTCTACAAGCACTCTCTGGCTGTCAATCTTCATGGCATCCCGGCTGAATTAAGAGGTGGCGATTCGCATGGATGCCTTTTCGGTCGCCACTCCTGTCGCCCGGATGTAGCATTCACTTATGGCCGCCCGCCAAACCGATTGCGGGGCGGCTATGAGGACGCTGGATGAAGTTTTCGATTTTCGACAGACCAAGCGAAGACCGGCCGATGCTGGCGCTTGGCTTGCTGCTGTTCGGGGTCAGCCTGCTGTCGCTTCAGGATTCGCTGATCAAGCTGTTCGCCCCGCATACCAGTTTCTGGCAGCTGCAGCTCATCCGTTCGAGTTTCAACATGCTGTTTGCCATCGGCCTTGCGGCTCTTGCCGGCGGCTTTCACCTGCTCTGGCCGCAGCGGCTTTGGCCGGCGGTAGCGCGCGGCATGCTGCTGGCGGTCTGCATGCTGTGCTTCTTCGGGGCCTCGCAACAGATCACTGTCGCGCAGATGGCCACCGGCCTTTACACCTATCCGCTGTTCATCACGCTCCTCGCCGGCCCCGTTCTCGGCGAGCGGATCGGACCCTGGCGAATCGGTGCGCTGGTCCTCGGCGCGGCGGGGTGTCTTCTGGTTCTCGATCCCTTTGCTGATGGCGGCAGCTATTTCCAGATGGTCCCGGTGCTCGCCGGATTTTTCTATGCCTGCAATGTTCTGGTGCTGCGACGGTATTGCCGTACCGAGAGCCCGCTGGCACTGGCGTTCGTCGTCGCCCTCGTTTTCATGCTGACCGGGTTCGGTGGCGCGGTTGGGCTCGAGGCGTTCAAGGCACCGGCGTCCTGGCAGCAGGCCGTGCCTTTCATCTTTGTCGGCTGGCCGCCGCTGGCCATTGGCATGGTCGGGGTTTTCGCCTGTTTTTCGGCCCTCAACCTGATCGGAAACCTGTTCCTCAGCCGCGCCTATCAGACAGCCGACAGCAGCTGGCTGGCGCCGCTTGATTTCGTCTATCTGCTGTTTGTCGCGATGTGGGGCCGGGTGCTGTTTGAAAGCTGGCCGGCCCCGCTTGCCTGGCTCGGCATGGCGATGATTGCCGCTGCCGGCATCGTCACCGCAATGCGCGAACAGCGTCGTGACCCATCCTCCGCGCCGCCGGCGCAAGCGGGGTCTGGCAGGCGCGAGTGAAATCCTCTACATCATGCGGGAGAACACGGATGACCCGTGACTGCGGAGGGGTTGAGCGCCGGATGGCCGACAAGAACGACATCAAGATTATCGTCAAGGAATCGTCCATCCACGGGCTTGGCGTCTTTGCGAGGCAGGATATCGCCGCAGGCGAAACGCTCGAGCGCTGTGCCTATATCGTTATCGATGACGACGACCTTCAGGAGGTCAACAGGCTGAATGACTATCTGTTCACCAGTCCGGACGACCCGAACGACTATCTGGTGGTGATGGGCTGCGGCATGCTCTACAACCACGCCTCGCCGCCAAATGCCAAATGGGAAGTGGACGAGACCGACAACAGGTTCCTGCGGTTCTATGCCGATTGTGACATCGGTGCCGGAGAAGAAATCTTCCATGATTATGGCGAGGAATACTGGACCACCCGCGCCGAGGACTAGCGTCAGCCTGCCGCCGGAAGGCCCTTCAGTGTTTCATAGGCTGTGCCTGCCGCAAGCCAGGCGAAGGCCAGTGCGCACAGACGATATGTCCATACCCGCCAGAGCTCGCCCCGCCCGCCGAACAGCCAGCTGACAGCGCCGGCGCACACAAAGCACCAGAGCACAGACGAGGCCATGAAACCGGCAAAGAATATGACATAGTCGATCCGGTCAGGCTCGCTCACGCCGAGCGCGCCAAAGGCGCTGCCGAGCGCCGCCCAATAGGCGACATTCTGCGGGTTCGAAAGCGCCAATATGGCCCCCGACCGCAAGGCGGTGCCGGTGGCGCCGGCAGTATTGGTGGCGGATGGCGGTGTCAGGCTTTCCCGCCAGCTGTCAAAGGCAAGCCATGCAAGATAGGCCGCGCCGCCAATTCCCACCGGGATCCGCAGCATCTCCGCCTGCAGCAGCAAGCCGATACCGGCAAGGCCGAGAATGGCCCATGCCGCGTCACCTGCAAGCGAGCCGATCTGGACTGCCAGCGCCGGCCGGTAGCCGCCATCAACCCCGCGCCGGATGGTTTCGGCAAACACCGCGCCCGGCGCGGCGTTGAATATCAGTCCGAGCAGGAAGGCCATGCCGAACAGGCTGAGAACAGGCGTGATCATGGGTGGTTTCTTGATCCTGTGCGAGCTGACGCGGGACGGGTGCCGGGTGCAGCATGGGGCGTGTCAGCCTTGCTTTTCAAGGGGCGAGTTCTAAACTGGCCCGCATCCGCGGCCTGCGGAGACCTCGTTATCTGCTTATTGGGAAAATGGAGCCATGTCGCCCTCTGCGCTGCCGCGTGCAACCAAAATCGTCGCCACCATAGGGACTGACAGCGGAACGCCAGAGGCGTTGCGCGCGTTGCTTGAGGCAGGTGTCAATGTGTTCCGCCTGAATTTCTCGCACGGGACCCAGGGTGAACAGGCCGAGCGGATCAGAGCCATCCGTGCGCTGGAGGAAGAGGCCGGGCAGCCGGTCTGTATCCTTGCCGATCTGCAGGGGCCGAAACACCGGGTCGGCCCGGTCGAGGACGGCGTGGTGCTGGCCGCCGGCGACAGTTTTGTGTTCGACCGTTCGTCCGATATCGGCAACGCATCGCGGGTCGGCCTGCCGCATCCGGAAATCTTTGCCGCGCTGCAGCCCGGCGCACGCCTGCTGATCGATGACGGCAAGCTCGTCCTTCGGGTAAAAAGCATCGGCGATGACAGTTTCACCACTACGGTCGAGGTCGGTGGCCCGCTCAGCAGCCGCAAGGGCGTCAATCTTCCCGATCTTGTTCTCGACAGTCCGCCGCTGACCGAGAAGGACAGGTCCGATCTCGCCTTTGCACTTGATTGCGGTGTCGACTGGGTGGCGCTGTCCTTCGTGCAGCGCGCGCGCGACGTGATCGAAGCCAAGGCGGCGATCGACGGCCGTGCCGCGCTGATGTCAAAGATCGAAAAGCCTGCCGCGCTCGCCGAACTGTCAGATATCGTCACCGCGTCGGACGGTGTGATGGTGGCGCGCGGCGATCTCGGTGTCGAGTTGCCGCCGGAAGATGTGCCGGGCTGGCAGAAGCGGATTGTCGCCGAGTGCCGGATGGTCGGCAAGCCCGTGGTCGTCGCAACCCAGATGCTGGAATCAATGATCACCAACCCGACCCCGACAAGGGCGGAGGCCTCGGACGTCGCCGGCGCGGTGTTCGACGGTGCGGATGCGGTGATGCTGTCCGGCGAGACGGCGGTCGGCAAATATCCTGTCGAGACGGTGCAAATGATGGGGCGCATCATCGCTGCCGCCGAGGGGCACATCATGGCCCACCCGGAAAATGCGCCACCGAAGCTGCCGACCGAGCCGAGCCTGTATCACGCCGTCGCACTTGCCACCGTGTCGCTTGCCGAAACGGTCGGTGCCGAAGTCATCGTGGCCTTCTCGACCTCGGGCAACACGGCGGTGCGCATCGCGCGCGAGCGGCCCAGAATCCCCTTCCTTGTGCTCTCTCCCTTTGTCGAAGTGCGGCGCAGGCTGGCCATTCTGTGGGGAACGCAGACAGCCGGAAGCACAATCACCGAGGATTTCGAAGCTGCCATCGCCGAGGGTGTGGCAGAGATCGGCAACCGCGGCATTGCCGCTGCCGGTGCGCATGTGGTGATTGTCGCCGGCATGCCGTTCGGCATTGCCGGCACCACGAACTCGATCCGGGTCGCGACAATCTAGGGCTGGTCGCCGGCTCGTTTCAGATCGACAGCCACATCGGTAACGAGACCGGGCGACATGGCCACACGGCTGACCAGGGTGCGGCTGCTGCCGGCGGAAAGCGTCAGTTCGCGTGATGCGATCGGCCGCGTCATCAGAATATTGCCTTCCGCGTCCAGCAGGTTCACCGTGACCCGCTCCGGCGCGCCTTCAGCGGTTCCCAGATTGGCGAGCGTCACCGTGACGAGAAGCGCATTCTCGTCATCACCACTATAGGAAAAGCCGGCATCTGTGACGGCAAGACGCGCCGCAGGCGCCGCCATCAGTCCCGCAAGCGGTGTGCTGTTCGGCGTGACGCGCTCGATCACCGCTAGGCCTACGCCGGCCAGAATGGCCCCGCTGACAATCACCCAGATGGCTGTTTGCAGCCAGCCTCGTCCGTTGCCGTTTCCCGTAACCCGTTTACCGGCCGCCGCGTTCATGCCGTCGAACAGCTCAAGGCGCGCGTTGGCGTGCCCAATCTCGTCGGGCGCCATCTGGTGGCGGCAATGCGGACATTCCACAAGAACAGAGTCGCCAGCCGCCAGCGGTGGCACCGAAAAGCGGTCGCCGCAAGCGGCGCATATGCCGACGCGGCGGTTCGGATTGGGCCTGCTCGGCGTCGCAGACCCGGCTGAACTGTCGGCGACCGGCCGGAAAATCTCGTCACATTTGTGGCAGGCAATCCGGACTTTCTGGCCAGCATTCGCCGCCGCATCGAGCATTCCGTGATCGATGGCGCAATTGGCGCCACATGCCGGGCATCTGTGGATGTCACTGTCCGGCGCTGCAAGAATCAGGGTCACCGCTCTGTCACCCCATGACAAATTCAGATCGTCCGGAAACCACCTTCCGGCTGGTGCGAGACACTCTACGGCCGGGCAGGAATAAGTCAATCTGGGGTGATGGCTAGAGCGCCCGGCCACGAAGTGTGGCGCGCAGCTCCCTGATCATCGCCTCGGCCTGGTCCATATGCGGGTTCACCCGCACTGCCGCCTCGAAAGCCTGCAGCGCTGCCGGAAGATCGCCGGACCGCATATTGATCATCCCGAGCCCGCTGAGAGCGCCGAAATGGCGTGGCTCAAGATCGATGACGCGGGCTATGTCGCTTCGCGAGCCCTTGTCGTCGCCGCGCATGAACCTCACGGTTGCGCGCTTGTTCCACGCCTCGGCATGGGTCGGGTGGGCGCTGATGATTTCGGTGAAAATACGTTCTGCATTGCGGAGCTGGCCGAGATTCATCTGGCGGACCCCGATGGCCATCAGGCTTGTCGCGCGCGGGTCGTCCTCGAATGCTGTCCATCGCTGCCAGATTTCGGCAACCACGTCCTTGGCGGCGGCATCGCTGGTAACCCGCTGGAGTTCGGAAAACAGGCCGTCCAGATCAGGGTCGCGCTGGTCCGCGGCGGCATGGCCGGCAACGAGGCCGACGACCAGTGCCGCGGCGATGAACCTGCCAGCGCGGTGTTTCAGCAAACTGAGTTTCATTGATGTTATATAGGCACCAACCGGATGGCAGCCAAGGGGCCCAAAAGGCCGAGGGCAGCGCCGCCAGGCTGTTCCGGCTCTTCAGCTCTGCGTCCATGGCAGCCCGTGGAACTTCCATCCGTCGACATTGTTGCGATGGCCGTTTTCGTCGCCGCGGCCCTCGAACCCCTCGACGACATTAACCAGCGAGCTGTATCCCTCGGCGGCCAGCAAGCGGCATGCATTTGCCGAGCGGCCGCCGACACGGCAGATGACATAGACCGGCGCGGCCGGATCGACCACTGCCTTCACCTGCTCGAGAAATTCCGGGTTGGGCCGTCCCGATTCATCGGAAATGGCGGCGAGAAGCGGTTTCTTGCCGATCTGCGACAGGTCGGGCGTGCCGGTAAAATGCCACTCGGCAGGCGCGCGGCAGTCGATCAGGACGGCGTCGCTCTTCTGCGAGAGTTCCTCATAGGTTTCCAGCGGGGTCAGTTCACGAAACATGGCTTTCCCTTTTTTCTGCGTTCTGGCAGTTTGAAACGCCAGCAAGACACCATCCGAATGTCCGGGCCACCGCGACATAAGTAGCAAAGGTAACGACCATGATTAAAGCGCTAATTGTCGATCAGGCAGATGACGATTCCGTATCCGCAAGCATCCGTGAGATCGAAGCGTCGCAACTCCCCGATGATGGCGAGGTCGATATCGCGGTCGAATATTCGACGATCAACTACAAGGACGGCCTGTGCCTGAACGGCCTTGGCCGGCTGGTGCGCAATTATCCGCATGTCCCGGGAATCGATCTTGCGGGAACCGTCATTTCCAGCCGTGCTGACGGGATTGCTGCCGGCGACCGGGTGACGATGAACGGCTTCCGCAGCGGCGAGATCCGCTGGGGCGGCTATGCCACCCGGGCGAACGGCAAGGCTGAATGGATCGTGAAACTTCCCGACGGGATGAGCACGCGCCATTCCCAGATGCTTGGCACCGCCGGGTTCACCGCCATGCAGTCGATCCTGCGGCTCGAGGCGAACGGCATGACGCCCGATGGCGGCGAGGTGCTGGTGACCGGCGCCGGCGGCGGCGTTGGCTCGGTGGCGACCGTGCTGCTGGCGAAACGCGGCTATCAGGTGGCGGCAATGACCGGCCGAGCCGAGATCGCCGACTACCTGACTGATCTTGGCGCCAGCCGTATCGTCAGCCGCGAGGAGATGCTCGACGATCCCGGCAAGCCGATGGAATCGGGTGTCTGGGGCGGCTGCATCGACTGTGTCGGCGGCCAGATCCTCGCCCGTGCCATCAAGCAGATGAATTACGGCTGCGGCATCGCCTCGCTCGGCAACACCGCGGGTGTGAAGATGGAGGCAAGCATCATTCCCTTCCTGCTCCGCGGCGTCGCCGTCCTCGGCATTGATTCGGTCATGGTTCCGGTTGCCGAGCGTGAGAAAATCTGGGCGGCGCTCGATGCCGGCATGCCGCGTGATGTGCTGGAGAGCATGGCCGAGGAAATCGGCCTGGCCGATGTTCCGGAGTACGGAAAGAAAATTCTCGAAGGCAAGGTTCGCGGCCGCATTCTGGTGAATGTGAACAAGTAGTATTTTCCATGCTGAATTTGCTTGCGGCGTTTGAAAAAACGCAGCACGGTTTTTTCACGAGAACCGCCAGCTTGTGAGGCATGTGATGGACCAGACAATCATTGGCTCGAACCGCCGGATCGACCCGACCCGGCGCGCGCATCTGAAACCCGACCTGACACCCGACGACAATGACCGGGTGGAGATCGGGCCGACCGACCTTGCCTTCGCCGAATGGAAGGCTGCCGGGATCGAGGCGCCGGACATGCCGGCGCTCCGCGAATACAGGCTGTCGCGGTTGCAGGAGCAGATCCGCAAGCATGACTGCGCCGGCTTGCTGCTGTTCGATCCGCTGAACATCCGCTATGCCACCGACACCACCAACATGCAGCTGTGGATCGCGCATAACGCGGCGCGCGCCTGCTTCGTGCCGCCCGAGGGCAAGGTGATCCTGTGGGATTTCCACAATTGCGAGCATCTGTCCGCGCATCTGCCGCTTGTCGGCGAGGTGCGCCACGGCGCCAGCTTCTTCTACTTCGAGACCGGCGACAAGACCGAGGCGGCAGCCGCCCACTTCGTCGACGAGGTGATTGATGTGATGAAGTCTCACGGCGGCGCGAACAAGCGTCTTGCAGTCGACAAGATCGAAACCCCCGGCTATGTGCGGCTGGTCGAGAAGGGCATCGAGATCATCGAGGGTCAGATGCTGACCGAGCATGCCCGCGCCATCAAGAACGACAACGAGATCCGCGCCATGCGCTGCGCCGTCCATGCCTGCGAGATGGCGGTCGAGGAAATGCGCTATGCGATGCGTCCGGGCGTGTCGGAGAACGAGATGTGGGCGGCGCTTCATGCCGGCAACATCAAGCGGGGCGGCGAATGGATCGAGACCCGCATCCTGTCGTCGGGCCCGCGCACCAATCCGTGGTTCCAGGAATGCGGCCCGCGGATCATGCAGGAAGGCGACATGATGGCCTTCGACACCGACCTTGTCGGCACCTATGGCTATTGCTGTGATATCTCGCGGAGCTGGATTGTCGGCGACGTCGCCCCGACCGAGGAGCAGAAAACCCTCTACAAGGTCGCCTATGAGCATGTGATGACCAATATCGGGCTGATCAAGCCGGGAATGAGCTTTGCCGAGATGACGGCAAAGGCGCACAGACTCCCCGAGGAATACCGTGCCCTTCGCTACGGCGTTCTCGCCCATGGCGTCGGGCTGTGCGACGAATATCCGTGTGTGCGCTATCCCGAGGATGTCGAGGCGCATGGCTATTCCGGCACGTTCGAGCCGGGGATGACGCTGTGTGTCGAGGCCTATATCGGTGCCGTCGGCGGGCTCGAAGGCGTGAAGCTCGAGGAACAGGTGCTGATCACCGAGACAGGCTGCGAGATGCTGTCGACCTATCGCTATGAGGACGCGCTGCTGGCCTGAACCGGTTCATTATCTGGCCGGGGTATTTTTGGGCCGGGGTATTTTCGGGTCGTGGCGTTATTTCCTGACGACCACGCCGATATGCGGCAGGTTGCGCCCCTGTTGCGCGAAATCGATTCCGTAGCCGATCACGAACTCGTCCGGAATTTCGAAGCCGACCCAGTCGATCTCGACCTCGACCTCGCGCCGTGACGGCTTGTTCAGCAGCGCGCAGACGCGGAGCGAGCGCGGCTCGCGCGTTTCGAGAATGTCATAGACCTGTGACAGCGTGTGGCCGGTGTCGATGATGTCCTCGACGATCAGCACGTCGCGTCTCTTGATCGGAGTTTCCAGGTCCTGAATGATTCGCACCTGGCGCGATGATTCCATCTTGTCGCCATAGCTCGACACGGTCATGAAATCGACTTCGACCGGAAGGTCGAGCCGCCGCACCAGATCCGCGATGAACACAAAGGAACCGCGAAGCAGGCCGACGACCACAAGCTGTTCGGTGTCACGATATTGTTCCTTGATCATCCGTGCCAGCTGCGTCGTTCGCGCCGCGATCTCGGTCTCGGTGATCAGGATTTCGATGTCATGCCCGGTGGAGAGGACGGTCATGGCGGGCTCCGCGCCTTGGCAATGAATAAGCGGGCGCAGTATAGGCCAGCCTTCCGCGAATAGAAAGGAAGGGCTTGCATCCGCTTTCACTTTCGAACCCGGTTGGGGCTGCCGGCCTTCCGTAATATTGTGGCCGTGATATTGTGGCGCTAGTTTGCAATGTGCCGGCACGGGCGGCAGCAGGAGGATCTGGAACGAATGTCGAAAATCGCGTTTCTCGGGCTTGGGGTCATGGGCTACCCCATGGCAGGACATATCGCCGCCGCCGGTCACGAGGTGACCGTCTATAACCGCACCACCGCACGGGCCGAGGCCTGGGTGGCCGAACATGGCGGCAGTCATGCCCCGACACCGGCCGCCGCCGCCGCCGGCGCCGACATCGTGCTGTCCTGTGTCGGCGATGATCCGGATGTGCTGCAGGTGGCGCTGGGGTCGGACGGGGCGATCCCGGCCATGCGTGAAGGCGCCATCTATATCGACAACAGCACCGTATCGGCCGATGTCGCACGCAAGCTGGCGGCGGCCGGCAGCGAGCGTGGCATCAGCGCGCTTGATGCGCCCGTCTCCGGCGGCCAGGCCGGCGCCGAGAACGGCAAGCTGACGGTGATGGTCGGCGGCGCGAAGGACACGTTCGACGCAGCGCTCGCCGTCATGCAATGCTATGGCGCGCGGGTCGTTCATATGGGCGAGGCCGGCACCGGCCAGCAGGCGAAGATGGTCAACCAGATCTGTATCGCCGGCGTGCTGCAGGGCCTGTCGGAAGGGCTGAATTTCGCGATCGAGGCCGGGCTCGACACCGACGCGCTTCTCGAGGCGATTTCCGGCGGCGCGGCGCAGTCATGGCAGATGGTCAATCGCGGCCAGACGATGGTGCGGAATGAATTCGATTTCGGGTTTGCGCTCGACTGGATGCGCAAGGATTTGCGGATCTGTTTCGAGGAGGCGGAACGCACGGGTGCGACCCTGCCGATGACCGAAATCGTCGCCGGCTATTACGACGAGCTGTCCGCCGCCGGGCACGGCCGCAACGACACCTCGGCCCTGATCAGGCGCCTGCGGAAGAGCTGACGGCGGAATAACCCGAACCCTCCGCGTAAACGGAAATTTAACGGCTCCGGTGGCATGCTGCCGGGGCCGTTTTGTTTCAGGAGAGCGGGTGATGCTATGCGCTAGGATATTCGGCCCTCTGGTGTCGGCCCTCTGGTATTCGGTTTGCCTGCTGGCGTCGTCGTCAGCTTCGGGGCTGGCGGCCGATCCCGATGACGTGCTGCTTACCTGCCAGCAACGGGTGGACGATGCCTATCTGGCGGGGCACGTCTATGTGCTGGGTGAGGATAGGCTTGCCAGCAGGGCTTCGGGCTGGACCGGGACCCGGATCCCGGTTGGCACGACCCGGCTTGTCCTCGACGATCTGGGATTTGACATTCACCTCTCGGACCGTTTTCACAGACCGGCGAGCCTTCGCACACGCGGTGCCAAGGTCACGCCATTGTCGAACACCGACCGGGAAATTGTGATCCTCGCCTTGCATCCCGGCCGGATGGCGATGGTCTATTTCTTCGACCTGGCGTCGCTGGAATTCACCATCAGCATCAATCGCTGGGACACGCCCCGCAACAACGCCTCGCTGCTGGCCGGCCGCTGCCGAAGCGGGCTTTTCCGTCTGGATGGTTGCGGGTGCGGATCAGAGTCCCACGCAGACGAA
>WTIL01000107.1:0-24165 GCA_011522725.1 Rhodospirillaceae bacterium | reverse complement strand
CGGGCTTTTCCGTCTGGATGGTTGCGGGTGCGGATCAGAGTCCCACGCAGACGAACTTGATCTCGAGGAACTCGTCGATGCCGTATTTCGAGCCTTCGCGGCCGAGGCCCGAGCTCTTCACGCCGCCGAACGGCCCGACCTCGGACGAGAAGATGCCGGTATTCGCCGAGACCATGCCATATTCCAGCGCCTCGCTGACGCGGAACAGGCGCGAGGTGTTGTTGGTGAAGATATAGGCGGCAAGCCCGAATTCGGTGTCGTTCGCCATCGCCACCGCCTCGTCGTCGGTGGAGAAACGGAACAGCCCGGCCACCGGCCCGAAGGTTTCCTCGCGGAACATCTCCATCTCGGGCGTCATGCCTGTCAGCACGGTCGGCTCGAAATAGGTGCCGCCAAGCGCGTGCCGGCCGCCGCCGGTCAGCACCTCGGCGCCCTTGGCGCGGGCGTCGGCGACATGGCGCTCGATCTTGTTGAGGCCCTGGCCGTCGATGATCGGCCCCTGCTCGACCCCGTCCTCCATGCCGTTGCCGACCTTCATCGCGGCGGTCGCCTCGGTCAGGCGGCGGGCGAACTCGTCATAGATTCCGTCCTGCACGAAGATACGGTTGGCGCAGACACAGGTCTGGCCGGCATTGCGGTATTTCGAGGCCATGGTGCCGGCGATCGCCGTGTCGATATCGGCATCGTCGAAGACGATCAGCGGCGCGTTGCCGCCGAGCTCGAGGCTCATCTTCTTCAGCGTGCCGGCGCTCTGGCGCATCAGGATGCGGCCGACCTCGGTCGAGCCGGTGAAGGTCATCTTGCGGATACGGTCGTCGTCGCACAGCGTCTTGCCGATGGCCGGACCGTCCATGCCGGTGACGATATTGATGACACCCGCGGGGATGCCGGCGCGCTCGGCCAGCTCGGCAAGCGCCAGCGCCGACAGCGGCGTCTGTTCGGCGGGTTTCAGCACACAGGCGCAGCCGGCGGCGATTCCCGGGGCGACCTTGCGGGTGATCATCGCGATCGGGAAGTTCCACGGGGTGATCGCGCCGAACACCCCGACAGGCTGCTTGAAGGTCAGGAAGCGCTTGTCCGGGATCGGGCTTTCCATGACATCGCCGCAGATCCGGCGCGCCTCTTCGGCGAACCAGTCGATGAAGCTCGCGCCATAGGCAATCTCGCCACGCGCCTCGGTGATCGGCTTGCCCATCTCGGTGGTCAGGATGACGGCCAGGTCCTCGGCGTTCGCCATGATCAGCTCGTACCATTTGCGCATCACCATGGCGCGGTCCTTGGCGGTGCGGGCGGCCCAGGCTTTCTGTGCCGGCACAGCGGCGTCGATGGCGGCTGTGGTTTCGGCCGCGCCGAGATCCGCGACCTCGGCAACGGTCTCGCCGGTGGCCGGGTTGGTCACGGCAAACCGCCTGTCCCCGGGGGCGGCGGTCCAGGCGCCGTTGACATAGGAATCGGTGCGAAGAAGGGTCGGGTCGTTCAGGTTCATCTTGGTGTCACTCCGGAAGAAGAAGATGCAGAAGCAGCGGTGATCTGCGAGGTGTCAGTTTTTCGGCGGCAGCTGGCGCCAGTGCATGTCGTCGAACGGTGCGCCGCCGGCGCCGAGCCGGTGGGCGCGCGCCACCTCGACATAATGTCTCGCCGCGCGGGTGATGTTGGCGACATCGTCGTCGCTCATATCGCGCATTTTCTGCGCCGGACGGCCGGCCCAGATTTCGCGGGCCGGGATCACCTTGCCGGGGGTCAGCATCGCGCCGGCGGCAAGCATGCCCTGCGGCTCGATCACGGCGCCGTCCATCACCATCGACCCCATGCCGACAAAGGCGCCGTCGCCGATGGTGCAGGCATGCACCAGCGCGCTGTGCCCGACCGTGACATTGTCGCCGATGATGGTCGGGTGGTTGCGGCTGTCGATGTGGAGGCAGCAATTGTCCTGGATGTTCGTGTTCTCGCCGATGATGATGTAGTTGTTGTCACCGCGAAGCGTTACCTGATGCCAGATCGAGCTGTTCGCGCCGACGCGCACGGCGCCGATGACGGCCGCCGTCGGGGCGATAAAGGCGCTGGCGTCGATCTCGGGGACAAGGTCCATGAAGGGTGCGATATAGGCGCGCCGCACATGCGCGCCGGACGGTCCGTCCTCGGTCAGGTCATAGCTCATGGGTCTGTGTCTCCGGACAATGGGTCGATGACAAGATTTAGCGCTATCGCGTGGTCATTTATAGTGATATTTCGCCATCTTATTCATTGAAAACGGGGCGCGTTGCTCCAAGATGTGACTCATCTGAAATCTACGGAGGCTGACATGGCATTCACTCTACCGGACCTGCCCTATTCACACGATGCGCTGGCGGGATTGGGCATGAGCGCGGAAACGCTCGAATATCATCATGACCTGCACCACAATGCCTATGTCGTGAACGGCAACAAGCTGATCGCCGGCACCGAGTGGGAAGGCAAGTCGCTGGAGGACATCATCACCGGCACCTATGATTCGTCGGCGGTGGCGCAGAACGGCATCTTCAACAATGCCTCGCAGCACTGGAACCACATGAAATTCTGGGAAATGATGGGTCCCGGCGAGACCGGCATGCCGTCCGAGCTGGAAGCCGCCCTGAATGACAGCTTCGGCAGCGTCGACGCGTTCAAGGACGAGTTCAAGGCCGCCGGTGCCGGACAGTTCGGTTCGGGCTGGTGCTGGCTGGTAAAAGATTCAGACGGAGGTCTGAAGGTCACCAAGACCGAAAATGGCGTGAACCCGCTCTGCTTCGGCCAGACCGCGCTTCTCGGCTGCGATGTGTGGGAGCATTCCTACTATATCGACTTCCGCAACAAGCGTCCCGACTACCTGTCGAACTTCCTCGACAAGCTGGTCAACTGGGAATATGTCGCCGGCCAGCTCTAGGCCGCGCTGACGGCATCAGAACCGATCTCATTGCAGGAGCCCCGCCCGGCAGTTCGCCGTGGCGGGGTTTTCTTTGCGCCAGAAGGGATCACGGGGCGCTTCCGGATCAAATGCCCCATTTCCACCCCATTCAGGCCATAAAGAAACAATGAATCAGGGTTAGACAGGCTCACAGAACCTGTTCACACCCTGGCAAGGAGAGTAGAAATGGTAGCCGCACTCGTGATTTTGGTGGGCCTCGGCATCTATAGCAGCGATGCCGTTTCCGAATTCCGCACACACAGCAACAACAACCCGCAATATGTATTCGCCTATGTCGAGGATTGCGACAGCGGTCTGCGTGGCTCCGGCTACGCCTATGCGCCGGGCGGCAGCATCATGCTGAAGCAGGTCAATCGCGACGGCACCGTCGGCGAGGTCTGCACCGACTGACCGGGCTGATCCGTCAAATCCTGTCAGGGCAAGCGGCGGACTATTCGTCCGATCCGCTTCCCACCATGCTGTTCACCCGAAGGCGCAGCGCGTTCAGCCTGATGAATCCGTGCGCGTCGGCATGGTCGTAATCGACCGCGCCTTCCTCGAAGGTGACGAGATCGGCGTTGTAGAGCGAGTTCGGCGATTTCCGGCCGGTGACGGTCACATTGCCCTTGTAGAGCTTGACCCGCACCACTCCGCGCACAGCGTCGCGGCAGCTGTCGATGGCGGCCTGCAGCATCTCGCGCTCGGGCGCGAACCAGAAACCGTTATAGACCAGCTCGGCATAGCGCGGCATCAGCTCGTCCTTCTGGTGCGCCGCGCCGCGGTCGAGCGTGATCGATTCCATGGCCCGCCTTGCGGTCAGCAGGATGGTGCCGCCCGGGGTCTCGTAGACACCGCGTGATTTCATGCCGACAAACCGGTTCTCGACAAGATCAAGGCGGCCGATGCCGTTGGCGCCGCCAAGCTCGTTCAGCTTTGTCAGCAGAGTTGCCGGGCTCATTTTCACGCCATCGATGGCGACCGGGTCGCCGGCCTCGAACTCGATCTCGATTTCGGTCGGCTTGTCGGGGGCCTCTTCAGGCGAAACGCTGCGCGAGAACACATATTCCTCAGGCGCGACCCACGGGTCTTCCAGCACCTTGCCTTCGGCGGAGATGTGCAGAAGGTTGGCATCGACGCTGAACGGCGCCTCGCCGCGCTTGTCGCGCGGGATCGGAATCTGGTTCTGCTCGGCATATTCGATAAGTTTGGTCCGCGAGCCGAGATCCCATTCACGCCAGGGCGCGACCACCCGGATATCGGGCTGCAGCGCGTAATAGGCGAGCTCGAAGCGGACCTGGTCATTGCCCTTGCCGGTGGCGCCGTGCGAGACGGCGTCAGCGCCGACGGCGCGGGCAATCTCGATCTGGCGCTTGGCAATCAGCGGGCGCGCAATCGACGTGCCCAGAAGATACATGCCCTCATAGAGCGGGTTGGCGCGGAACATCGGGAAGACGTAGTCTCGCACGAATTCCTCGCGGAGGTCTTCGATGAAGATCTCCTTGATGCCCAGCATCTCTGCCTTGGCGCGCGCCGGTTCCACCTCTTCGCCCTGGCCGATATCGGCGGTGAAGGTGACAACTTCGGCATTATAGCGGTCCTGCAGCCAGCGCAGGATGACCGATGTGTCGAGCCCGCCGGAATAGGCAAGCACGACCTTTTTGATTTGATCCTGTTTCATGGCGGTTGTCTTAGCCGATCACCCGTCGCCCCGCAACGCAGATTTTCAAGGGCTTTTGGACTGTTCCGAAGGCGCCGCGGGAGGCGGTTCTGGGTCGTTTTGTGGCGACGAGGGCAAACTGTCGCAGAGCTATGGCAGGTAAGCCACATGACACGGTGCCTCTTATCACAAAGGATTCCCCCCGCCATGAGCCCAAAGTCGGATATTGAAATTGCCCGTGCAGCCTCCAAGCAGCCGATTCAGGATATCGGCGCCAAACTTGGTATTCCGTCGCAGGATCTGCTGCCTTTCGGCCACGACAAGGCAAAGGTTTCGGCAGAATTCATCAAGGCCCAGGCCGGCAAGCCCGACGGCAAGCTGATTCTGGTCACCGCCATCAACCCGACACCCGCCGGCGAGGGCAAGACCACGACGACCGTCGGTCTTGTCGACGGCCTGAATGCCATCGGCAAGCAGGCGACCGTCTGTATCCGCGAGGCGTCGCTCGGCCCCTGCTTCGGGATGAAGGGTGGCGCCGCCGGCGGCGGTTACGCCCAGGTCGTGCCGATGGAGGAAATGAACCTTCATTTCACCGGCGACTTCCATGCGATCACCTCCGCGCATAACCTGCTGTCGGCGATGATCGACAACCATATCTACTGGGGCAACGAGCTCGGTATCGACCAGCGCCGCGTCTCCTGGCGCCGCGTCGTTGATATGAACGACCGCGCGCTTCGTGACATCGTCACAAGCCTTGGTGGCGTGTCCAACGGCTTCCCGCGTCAGGCCGGCTTCGACATCACCGTCGCGTCCGAGGTGATGGCAATCCTATGCCTCGCCAACGACATCGAGGACCTGCAGAAGCGCCTCGGCGATATCATTGTCGCCTACCGCCGAGACCGTTCGCCGGTATTCTGCCGCGACATCAAGGCCGACGGCGCGATGACCGTGCTGCTGGCACAGGCGATGCAGCCGAATCTGGTGCAGACCCTCGAGAACAATCCGGCCTTCGTGCATGGCGGCCCGTTCGCCAACATCGCGCATGGCTGTAATTCCGTGATCGCGACCAAGACGGCGCTGAAGCTGTCCGATTATGTCGTGACCGAGGCCGGTTTCGGCGCCGACCTTGGCGCCGAGAAATTCATGAACATCAAGTGCCGCAAGGCCGGCATCGCGCCGAGCGCGGTCGTCCTTGTCGCCACTGTCCGCGCGATGAAGATGAATGGCGGTGTTGCCCGCGCCGATCTCGGCACCGAAAATGTCGCCGCTGTCGAAGCCGGCTGCGCCAACCTTGGCCGTCATATCGAGAACCTCAAGGGCTTTGGCGTTCCGGTCGTGGTCGCCATCAACCACTTCCTCGGCGATACCGACGCCGAGGTGAAGGCGCTTCAGGACTATGTTGCCGAGCAGGGAAGCGAGGCGATCATCTCGCGTCACTGGGAGCTTGGCGGCAAGGGTGCCGAGGCACTGGCCACGCGGGTTGCCGAGATCGCCGATTCCGAAATCAGCAACTTCGCGCCGATCTATCCCGACGAGATGCCGCTGTTCGAAAAGATCGAGACCATTGCCAAGCGTATATACCGCGCCGACGAGGTGCTCGCCGACCAGCGCATCCGCGACCAGCTTCGCCAGTGGGAAGAGGCGGGTTACGGCAATCTGCCGGTCTGCATGGCGAAGACCCAGTACAGCTTCAGCACCGACCCGAACCTGCGCGGCGCGCCGACCGGCCATGCCGTGCCGGTCCGTGAGGTCCGCCTGTCGGCCGGCGCCGGCTTCATCGTCGCCATCTGCGGCGAGATCATGACCATGCCCGGCCTGCCGCGCACGCCGGCTGCCGAAAGCATCATGATGAATGAAAGCGGCGAGATCGAAGGCCTGTTCTAGGTCCTCGCTTCCAGACTTTTGCCAGGGCCCCGGATTTTCCGGGGCCTTTTCCTTTGCTAGAGAGAGGCGGCAGCCGCCACCAGGGCATGGTGCAGCGAAGCTGCCGATGACCGCGGCCCGAGGATGGTGAAATCTGTCCCGCCGGCGCGGCAGACAATCACACAATGCATGTGGTGGATGGCCGTCCGCGTGGCGCTGCCAGCCTGCATGCGCCGGGTGTCGGCACCGCTCAGCCGTTCGAGCATGGCGACAACATCGCCGCCTGTCACATCGAAACGCACCCAGGCATCGGACTGGTCGGTGATCGCGGCGCTGGCGCCGAAAGTGGCGGCCAGGGTCGCGGCGTCGATCCCTTCAACCAGATACTGGTCCGGCCCCATCCAGATCGTGCTGGCGTGGTTGCCACCCCCGCCATGGCCCGCAGCATGGCCCACAGCATGACCGGGGGCCGGCAATTCGCCAAGCCGGCTTGCCGCGGCCTTTTTGAAGGCGGCGCCCTGGCCTTTCAGCATGGCAAGCGATGCCATCGCCGCTTCACTGACCTCGCGGATGCGGTTGCCGCCAATGGTCTCGTCGAACGGGATCGTGCCGCCAAGCGCGGTTGTCTGGGTCAGGCTAGCCACGGAGACGCTCTCCCTCGGGGTCGATGAAATGCGGGCTGCAGATGCGGACCAGCGCGGACCGCCCCTCGAGCGGGTTCAGGGCGCGCACCACCTCGCCATGGCGTTCGGCACCGCGGGTGATGAAGCCAAGACCGATCGAGGCGCCGATATGCGGCGAGTAGGCTGCCGAGGTGACATAGCCCCGGTCATGCGCGGCATCCACCGGACCCTCTGCATCGAACAGGTGTGACCCGGCGATCACTTGGCCATCATCGAGCGCTTCCAGCCCGACAAGGCACAGCCCGTCCTCGGCGACAAGCGCCTCGCGCCCGGCAAGGACCGCGCCGATGCTGTCCTTCTTCGCCGACACCATTCTCGCCATGCCGAGATTGCGTGCTGTGATCGTACCGTTCAGCTCGTTGCCGGTGACGTGGCCCTTTTCGATCCGCATGACGCCAAGCGCCTCGGTTCCGTAGGGGGTGATGCCCCATGGCTCGCCGGCCGCCATCAGCGCCCGGATCATGGAATCGCCATAACGCGCGGGCACCGCGATCTCGTAGGCAAGTTCGCCCGAGAAGGAAATCCGGAACAGGCGCGCCGGCACACCGCCGCACACGCTGATGGCGCCGCATGCCATGAAGGGGAATCCCTCGTTCGAGATGTCGTGCTGCGGGTCCACCAGCTCCTGCAAGACCCGGCGCGCATTCGGTCCGGCAACGGCGAACTGGGCCCAGCTGTCGGTGGCCGAGATCAGCTGCACATCCATGTCGGGGCGCAGGCACTGGCGCACAAATTCCAGATGCCGGTAGACGCTGCCGGCATTGGCCGTGGTCGTGGTCATCACGTAATGCATCTCGCCGAGACGCGCCGTGGTGCCGTCATCCATCACCATCCCGTCCTCGCGCAGCATCAGGCCGTAGCGGGTCTTGCCGACGGCAAGGGTGGAGAAGGTGTTGCTGTAGGCGAGGTCGAGGAAAGCGCCGGCGTCACGGCCCTGAATGTCGATCTTGCCAAGCGTGCTGACATCGCAGACGCCGACGGAATTACGGGTGGCCAGCACCTCGCGGTCGACAGACTCGCGCCAGTGCGTCTCGCCCTCGCGCGGGAACCATTGCGCCCGCAGCCAGGCGCCTGCCTCGACGAATGTCGCGCCCTGTTCGGCCGCCCAGTGGTGCGACGGCGTCAGCCTTGTCGGGCGGAAGTCGCGGCCGACCGAACGGCCGGCAAAGGCGGCGATGGGGGTCGGGGTGTAGGGCGGGCGATAGATGGTGGTGCCGGTCTCGGCAATCGACTTGCCGGTCAGTTCGGCCATGATGGCCAGTCCCAGCACATTTGACGTGCGGCCCTGGTCTCCGGCCATGCCGAGCGTGGTATAGCGCTTGAGATGTTCGACGGCGCGGAAATTCTCCTGATGCGCCAGCTTCACATCCTTGACGGTCACATCGTTCTGCTGGTCGAGCCAGGCGCGTTTCTTGCCCGGAACATGCCATAGCGGGGTGACCCGCACCGGCGCGTCTTCTGCCTCGGGAAGCGTGTCCGCGGCGGCGGCGATGCCGATCTCGGCAAGCTGTGCGATGGCCTGCGCCTGCCCGTCGCCAATCGTTCCGGCGGTGCTGAACACGCCGCGCGCCGCGCCGGCGACAGCCATGCCGGGGGGCACGCCCTCACCCGGAACAAAGGCGCAAATGTCGTCCTGCCATGCCGGCCTGCCACGATGATGGCAGGTCAGGTGTACATTGGGGTTCCAGCCACCGGAGACGGCGAGCGCGCCACACTGCACATGCTTGCGTCCGCCGCCGGCAAGGCGGATATCGACATGGCCGATCCCGAGACGCCCGCCGGTGCCGGTGACGACCGCGCCGGCAAGGACCTCGGCGACCTCGCTCTTCGGGGCGTCGGGGCGGGAATCGATGATGGCCGCCACATCGACACCGGCGGCGGCAAGGTCGGTGGCGGTCCGGTGCCCGTCATCATTGTTGGTAAAGACGGCGACATGCTCGGCCGGGGTGGCGGCAAAGCGGTTCACATAGCCGCGTACCGCGCCGGCCTGCATGATGCCCGGCCTGTCATTGTCGGCAAAGCCGATCAGCCGTTCGGTGGCGCCGGCGCACAGCAGCGAGCGCCTGGCATAGACGCGCCACAGGATCTGCCGCGGCTTGCCAGCGTCCGGCGCGGCGATATGGTCGCCGGTGCGTTCCAGCACGGCATGGATGCCATGGTCGAACACCCCGATGGCGGTGCTTCGCGGCATCAGCCGCACATTGGGAAGGCTTTGCAGTTCGGCCACCACAGTGGCGGCCCAGTCGGCACCCGACACGCCGCCGACACCGAAGCTCTCCTGAAGCAGCCTGCCGCCGGCACGGAAATCCTCGTCGACGAGGATCACCTCGGCACCGGCGCGTCCGGCGGTCAGCGCCGCCGACAGCCCGGCCGGTCCGGCCCCGATCACCAGCAGGTCGCAATGGCGAAATCCGCGGTCATAGACATCCGGATCGTCCTCGCCGGACAGCGCGCCAAGGCCGGCTGCGCGCCGGATGACCGGCTCGTAGACACGTTCCCAGAAGGCTTTCGGCCACATGAAGGTCTTGTAGTAGAAGCCTGCGCCGAGAAAGTTCGACAGCCTGTCATTGACCGCCATCAGATCGAATCCAAGCGACGGGAACCGGTTCTGGCTAGCGGCGACCAGCCCGTCATGGAGCTCGGTCATGGTGACCCGGCTGTTCGGCTCGCGGCGGGCGCCGGTGCGAAGCTCGACAAGGCCGTTCGGCTCTTCCGATCCGGCCGAAATAATGCCGCGCGGACGGTGATATTTGAAAGAGCGTCCGACAAGCCGCACGCCGTTGGCGACCAGCGCCGAGGCGAGCGTGTCGCCGGCAAAGCCGCCATAACGCCGCCCGTCAAAGGTGAAGCCGAGCGGTGTGCTGCGGTCGATCAGGCCGCCGTCAAGACGGTTCACCTGGGTCATTTCGCCCTCCGTCCGGAGGCCATGCCGGCGGCGACGTCGGCGGCAAGCTCGACCTTCAGCACCTCGTGGGTGACGGTGTCGCGGGTGACGATCAGCCAGCTGCGGTCGCCCATCTCGTGGTACCACAGCTCGCGGTGCGCGCCTGCCGGATTGTCCCGCAGATACTGATATTCATAAAAGGCGTGGCCGGCATTCCCGGCCTGCCAGTCGGGCCGGTTCAGCAGGCTGGCATCGCCAAGAAGAACGAATTCCTGGGAATCGCGCGGGCCCAGAAGTGGATGGTCGATGATCATCTGGTCCGGCTCCTCAATGCTGGTTGGGCTGCGCGCCCGACCCCTTCTCGTCGATCATGTAGCCGCGCTCGAAGCGGTCCATCCGATAGGCGGTCGCCGTCTCGTGCGGCGTGTCGGTGGCCAGAAGATGCGCGAAGCACCATCCCGAAGCCGGCGTCGCCTTGAAGCCGCCATAGCACCATCCGCCGTTGAAATAGAGCCCGTCGATATGGGTGCGGTCGATGATCGGCGAGCCGTCCATGCTCATATCCATGATGCCGCCCCACATCCGTACCATGCGGGCGCGCCCGATCATCGGCATCAGCGTCATGCCGCCTTCGCAGACATCCTCGACCACCGGCAGGTTGCCGCGCTGGGCGTAGGAATTATACATGTCGATGTCGCCGCCGAAGACGAGGCCGCCCTTGTCGGACTGGCTGATATAGAAATGGCCGCCGCCATAGGTGATGACGCCGGGGATGATCGGCTTCAGCCCCTCGCTGACAAAGGCCTGCAGGACATGGCTCTCGATCGGAAGGCGCATGCCCGCCGCCTGCATCACGCGGCTGCTGCTTCCGGCAACGGCACAGCCGACCTTGCGCGCGGCGATGAAGCCGCGGCTTGTCTCGACGCCCGTGCAGCGCCCGTTCTGGATACGGAAGCCGGTGACCTCGCAATTCTGGATGATGTCGACTCCGCGCCGGTCGGCTCCGCGGGCATAGCCCCATGCCACCGCATCGTGGCGGACAGTGCCGCCACGCCGCTGCACCAGAGCCCCCATGACAGGCAGGCGCGCATTGTCGAAATTCAGGAACGGGCATTCGGCGCGCAGCTGCGCGGCGTCAAGGAGTTCGGCATCGGCGCCGTGGAGGATCATCGCGTTGCCGCGCCGCCGGTAGGCGTCGCGCTGGGCGTCCGAATGATAGACGTTGTAGACGCCGCGCTGGCTGACCATCGCGTTGTAGTTGAAATCCTGCTCCAGCCCTTCCCACAGCTTCAGCGAGAATTCGTAGAAGGGCTGGTTGCCGTCGAGAAGATAGTTGGACCGGATGATGGTGGTGTTGCGGCCGACATTGCCGCCGCCAATCCAGCCCTTTTCCAGAACCGCGACCGAGGCTTCGCCGAACTGGCTGGCCAGGTAATAGGCTGTTGCAAGCCCGTGCCCGCCGCCGCCGACAATGACGAAATCATAGGCAGGCTGCGGCGCCGGGTCGCGCCATGCCGGCCGCCATCCCCGATTACCCGACAGGCCCTCGCGCAAAATCCGGAAACCGGAATATCCCCCGTTCAGTCCCATGACACCTCGCGTCGGGCCTGATGCCCGCTTCTGTCCCTAGACACAGCCATCATTCTCGGCTCTGCGCAACTGTCTAGCGGCCACGAAGCGACATTTTGTTGCATAAATCGGCAATCCGGCGGGCGGCGTGCTGTCACACCTCGCGAAGAAGCGGCGCCGGCTTGCGGCCGAGTGTCCTTACCGCACCGGCCAGGCCCAGCATCGCGGTGGCGGTCGCCCCGGCCATGGTGGTGCCGAGGACAAGCAGGAAATCCAGCTCGAAGTCGGAATTCAGGAACCCGGAGATCATGCCCCAGCTGGCGATGCTGCCGATGATCGCGGCCGCCATCGCAGCCAGCAGGCCGAGCAACGCATATTCCATGAACCAGGCGATGCTGATCGCGACCCTTGTCGCGCCAAGCACCTTCAGGATGACCGAATCCGCCAGCCGTTGCGCCTCGGTGCTGGCGACGGTGCCTGCCAGCACGGCGATGCCGGCGACCAGCGTCACCAGTGCGGTCATCTGCACCGCTGCGCCGAGAAGCCCGATCACGCGCTGCGCGGTGTCGACCGCTTCGCGAACCGAGATCGCGGAGATGTTGGCAAAGACGGCGGCGATGTTGCGGTCCACCCGTATGGCCGCATCCTCGTCGTCGGCATGGGCGGTCGCCATCCAGCTGTGCGGGGCCTTGTCGAGGACGCCCGGTGACAGGACAAAGACGAAATTGATGCTGAAGCTCTCCCACTCGACATCGCGGATGTTGGTGATCTCGGCGGTGACGGGCCTGCCAAGGACATTGAAGCTCACCGTATCGCCGATCCAGACGCCAAGCTCGTTGGCTTCCTCGGCCGTCATCGAGGCAAGTGGCGTGCCGTCATAATCCTGCGGCCACCATTCACCGGCGATCAGCTCGCCGCTCTCCGGCCGGGTCGCCGACCAGGTCAGCGCGCGGTCGCCCCGCAGCACCCATGCCGACCCGTTGCGCATGTCGTAATCCGCAGCGGCGATGCCGCCAAGCTCGGTGACCCGGCCACGCAACATCGGTGTCTTCGCCACCTGTGAAATGCCTTCGGTCCCGGACGCGATCTCCATGAAACGGTCGATCTGGTCAGGCTGGATGTCGATAAAGAACCAGGCCGGCGCGTCATCGGCGACGCGGGTGTCGATCTGCCGGCCGATATTGGCCTGCGACAGCGCCACCGTTACCAGAACCGACAGGCCGAGGCCGAAAGCGATGACGATGGCCCGCACCGGGCTTCCCGGACGGGTGATCGCCGACAGCGCCAGCCTTGCCGGTACATAGCGCGGCGCGGGTATGCGTCGCAGCGCGAAGAGCAAGGACTCGCCAAGCCCGGCAAGAAGCGCGATCGCCCCGATCGAACCGCCGATAAAGGCAAGTGTCAGCCGCCAGTCACGTGTCGCCACAAGCGCGAGCGCGGCAAGCGCCAGCAGGGCCGCCAGCGCGATGACAAGATAGCGTGGCCTTGGCCGCCCGGCCGGAATCGCGCTCAGCCGGCGGAACAGGTTCGCGGCCCGCACTTCCTCGGCCTTGGCAAGCGGCCACAGGGCGAACAGGAAGGATGTGACCATGCCGAACCCGGCAGCGATGGCCAGCGGCAGGGGATAGACCGACACCGCGATCGGCACGGTGACATAGGATGACAGCAGGTCAATGGCGAAGACCGGCGCGACGGCGGCAAGGAACACCCCCAGCAGCACGCCGAGGCCCGCGATCAGCATCACCTGAAGAAGATAGATCCGGAAGATCAGCCGCGACGGGGCGCCAAGGCATTTCAGCGTCGCGATGACCGGCATGCGGCTGCCGAGCCAGGCCCGCACCGCCCCGGCGACGCCAAGCCCGCCGATCAGCAGGGCGGTCAGCCCGACAAGGACGAGGAACACTTCGGTCCGGTCAATGAAGACGTCGAAGCCCGGAGCCGCATCAAGCAGGTCGCGCACCCGCACCGGTCCGCCTGCCGTTCCGGCTTTCAGCGCCTCGACGGCGGCGCTGCGCTCGGCCTCGTTGTCGATAAGAAGGCGTGTGCGAAAGGTGACCATGGCGCCGGGCTGGCGCAGGCCTGTCGCCTCGAGTGTCGTCAGGGAGACAAGGACGCGAGGCCCGAAGGTCACGAAGCTGACCGAACGGTCCGGCTCGTATTCCAGCGTGTCGCTGACCTCCAGCTCGGCATTGCCGATCCTGACGGTTGATCCGGCCGCCAGCCCGAGGCCGCGCGCCAGCTGCGGGTCGATGACGACCTTGCCGTCGGCAAGGGCAGGCGCCAGTGCGCCGCCGCTGCCAAGCTCGGCCGCCCCGACCATCGGCCAGGCGTCATCCACCGCCTTCAGCGCGACAAGGCGGCGTTCCTCGCCGACCTGCAGCATCGCCCGCATCGTCATGGTGCGTGACAGCGTGCCGTATTCCTGCGCCGTGGCGAGGACCGGGTCAGGCGTCGGCATGTAGAGGCTGCGAAGCTCGACATCGCCGCCGAGAAGAAGGCGCGCATTGCCGGCGATCCCGTCGCGCATCGCCTCGGCCACCGAACCGACGGTGCCGATGGCGGCGACACCCAGCATCAGTGCGCCAAGGAACACGCGGAAGCGGGCCACCGATCCGCGGATCTCGCGGCGTGCCATCCGCCAGGCGAGCGCCCAGCCGGATTCGCCGGGGCTGATCGGGCCGGGGCCGATTGGACTTGCAGCGTTGGTCATGCTGCGCCGGCCTTGGTCTTCCGGTCGCCGACGATGCGGCCGTCCTCGATGGTCAGGACACGCTCGCAGCGTTCGGCAAGGTCGGCGTCATGGGTTACGAGAACCAGCGCCGCGCCGGCGGATTTTGTTGCCTCGAACAGGGTGGCGATGACCTTCTCGCTGGTGCCGCTGTCCAGATTGCCTGTCGGCTCGTCGGCCAGAAGAATGCGCGGCCGCGTCGCGATGGCACGGGCAATGGCAACGCGCTGCTGCTCGCCGCCCGACATCTGGTCGGGAAGATGCGTCTTGCGGTGGCCGAGCCCGACCGCCTCCAGCGCCGTCGCGGCCATCTCGTCGGCGTCGCGCCGCCCGGCAAGCTCCATCGGCACGGCGACATTCTGCAGCGCCGTCATTGACGGGATCAGGCGGAAGGCCTGAAAGACAATGCCGACCTGATCGCGGCGCAGCGCCGCCAGCGCATCCTCGCCCATTGTCGTGATATCGTTTTCGGCAAGGCTGATGCTGCCGCCGGTCAGGCTTTCCAGCCCGGCCATGATCATCAGCAGGCTTGTCTTGCCGGCGCCGCTTGGGCCCAGCACGCCGACCGTCTCGCCGGCCTCGATCGACAGGCTGATGCCGCGCAGGATTTCAACCATGCCCTCGGCGCTGGACAGGGCGAGCCTCGCCTCGTCGAGCATAATGACCGGCGCGGCCGACTGGTGCGCCTTTTCGGAGGAAGGCGATGAAACGGTGTGGTCTGTCATGGGCGGTGTTCCGGTGAAGGGTATCGTCGGCCTGACGGCTGGACTTGGCCGCTTTGGCCTCTTAAATCAGTAGCATCGCAACCGGAATGTCTTCCGGGTGTCGAAGATAGAACGGATATGGTGGCTGTTATGAGGGTGATCAACGGTTTAGTCCAGTCGGCGCGCCGGTTTTTCTGCCTTTTCGCGATCGCCGTCTTCGGCATGGCCGCGTTGCCTGCTCTGGCGGACACGCGCCTGCTGGTGCTCGGTGACTCGCTTGTGGCCGGATATGGGCTGCCGCCGGGACAGAGTTTCCCGGCACAGCTGGAGCAAGACCTGAAGGCATCCGGACGTGACGTCACGGTGATCAACGCCGGGGTGTCGGGCGACACCACGGCCGGCGGTCTGGCGCGCCTCGACTGGTCGCTGGCCGACAACCCGCAGGCGGTGATCATTGTCCTTGGCGGCAATGACATGCTTCGCGGCCTGCCGCCCGAGGCCGCGGCGGCCAATCTCGATGCCATCATCACCGGGCTCGGCTCGCGCGGGATCGAGGTGCTGCTGGCCGGCATGATGGCGCCGCGCAACATGGGTCCGGCCTATGTCGATGCCTTTGACGCGATGTATCCGGATCTGGCGGACCGGCACGATATCGAATTCTATCCCTTTTTCCTCGACGGGGTGGCTCTGGACCCGGCGCTGAACCTTGATGACGGCTTGCATCCGAACGAGGCCGGAATCGCCGAGATCAGCCGTCGCATCATGCCTGTTGTCATCCGTCTGCTGGCGCGTCTGGACAGCTAGGCCGCAGGCATCCCAAAATTCTTTGCATCACCCCGCTAGGTGTCTTACATTGCCGCCGGATTTCACATTCTTGCCATGATCCGCAGGCAGAAACACGGTTGTGGATACAAGACAGGAATGTCAGGGCAGAAAGGAACTTGGTCGGGACATGAAAATGACGCGCAACCTCCTTGTCACGGGTATGGCCGCCGCAATGGTCATGCTGTCGGGTCTGTCCGCGCAAGCGGCCGAGCCGAAGCGGATGCTGAGCGAAAAGGACTGGGAAGCCTTCCGTGTGGACGGCGACAAGGGACGGACCTGTTTCATCAGCTCGCTGCCGACCAAGTCGAAGGGCAAGTACGATCCGAACAACCGTGGTGAAGTCCGCGTCTTCGTCTCGCACGGCCCGGGCAAGGCCGAGCGCAACGTCGTCCAGTTCACCGCCGGCTACAAGCACAAGAAACATTCCGATGTAACGGTCAATATCGACGGCAGGAAATTCACCCTCTTCACCATCGAGGGTCGTGCCTATGCGGAATCCGAGGAAGACGACATCGCCATGATCCGCGCCATGAAGCGCGGCAGCAAGATGACCGTGGTCGGCACCTCCAGCCGCGGCACCAAGACAACCGACACCTATTCGCTGTCCGGGTTCACCAAGACCAAGAACCTGATCGACAAGACCTGCAGCTAGGCTGCTTCGCAAGGTCACCGGACGCGGCCGGCACGGCCGCCAATGACGAGGCGGCGCGCATTGCGCGCCGGAAATGATGGACCAGGCATTGAACGTTGCTGACGCCGCCGCATCGACGGACGGCGCGCGCATGGCGCTTCTCGGGATGGATATCGCCGAGCTGGAGGCCGCCGTCACCGGGGCCGGGCTGCAGAAATTCCGCGCCCGCCAGCTGTGGCGCTGGGTCTGGCGTCACGGCCTGACCTCCTTCGACGAGATGAGCGACCTCGGCAAGCCGGTGCGCGAGCAGTTCGCGGCGATGTTCAGCCTCGACCGGCCGACCGTCACCCGCCGCCTGCAATCGACCGACGGCACGATCAAATGGCTGCTCCGCTTTGCCGACGGGAACGAGGCCGAAACCGTCTATATTCCGGATAATGACCGCGGCACGCTGTGCATTTCCTCGCAGGTGGGATGCACCCTGACCTGCAGCTTCTGCCACACCGGCACGCAAAAGCTGGTGCGCAACCTGACCGCGGCCGAGATTTGCGGCCAGGTAATGCTGGCGATGGACGAGCTCGGCGACTGGCCCGCCGGCAAGCCCGAGCGGCGCCTGACCAACATCGTGCTGATGGGCATGGGCGAGCCGCTGTTCAACTATGACAATGTCGTCACCGCGATGCGCATCATCATGAGCGGCGAGGGCGTCGGCCTGTCAAAGCGGCGGATCACCCTGTCGACGTCGGGCGTGGTGCCGGAAATCATCCGCTGCGGCGGCGACCTGGGGGTCAATCTTGCGATCTCGCTCCATGCCGTTCGCGACGAGCTGCGTGACGAGCTGGTGCCGATCAACCGCAAATATCCGCTTGCCGAGCTGATCGAGGCCTGCCGGAACTATCCCGGCCTGTCCAACGCGCGCCGCATCACCTGGGAATATGTGATGCTGGACGGGGTGAATGACAGTGACGAGGATTGCGCTGCGCTGCTGAAGCTGATCAAGGGCATTCCCTCGAAACTGAACCTGATTCCGTTCAATCCATGGCCGGGAAGCCCGTATGAATGCTCCTCCGACGAACGTATCGAGGCCTTTGCGGCGAAAGTCCTGAAGGCGGGCTATGCCTCTCCCGTCAGAACGCCGCGCGGCCGCGACATCCTGGCCGCCTGCGGACAGCTGAAATCGGCATCGGAGCGTGGCCGCAGGCAGCGTACGGGCACCGCATCGGCACGCGAGAGCGCGCCATCGGATGCGACAACATGAATGTCCGCAAAAGCGGTCGCAAATCCTTGAATCAGCGGCCTTTGCCGAATATATCTAGGAACAACAGGTTATCGATCAGGGGGTAACAATGGCTGATAATCGCTTTATGAACACCAGCGCTGCCGAGGCGACACAGGTCGATCTCGGACTGCGCAGCTACATGCTCGGCGTCTACAACCATATGACGACCGCGCTTCTGATGACCGGTTTCTTCGCCATGGCGCTGAACTGGGTTGTCCTGAACGTTGCCGGAGTCGGCCAGCTGGTCTACGGCACACCGCTCAAGTGGGTGGTCATGCTGGCACCGCTTGGCATGGTCTTCTGGCTTTCGGCACGCATGCATGCGATGTCCTCCGCCAAGGCGCGCAACATGTTCTATGTCTATGCCGCGTTGATGGGCCTGTCGCTGAGCTCGATCCTGCTGGTCTATACCGGCGCCAGCGTCGCACGGGCCTTCTTCATCACCGCAGGCGCCTTTGCCGGTCTCAGCCTCTATGGCTACACCACCAAGCGCAGCCTGTCGGCGATGGGCTCCTTCATGCTGATTGGCCTGTTCGGCCTGATCCTCGGCTTCATCGTGAACATCTTCCTTGGCTCCACGACGCTGGATCTGGCGCTGTCCGCCATCGGTGTTCTGGTATTCGCAGGCCTGACCGCCTGGGACACCCAGAAGATCAAGCTGATGTATATGGCCGGCGACAGCTCCGAGGTGCGTGAGAAGAAGTCGATCTACGGGGCGCTGACGCTCTATCTCGATTTCATCAACATGTTCATCATGCTGCTGCATCTGTTCGGCAACCGCGAATAGTCAGCCGCAGACCGCAGACCAACATCGCGCCCGTGCCCCCTCGGCACGGGCGTTCTTTTTGAGAAGAAGACGGAGTTCCGGCCATGGCTGATCTGGGAAGCTATCTCGCCAAACATGCGGAGCCGGCGGTCGCCGGGATCATTCTGGCGCTTGCCGGCGCGGCATCGGCGATCGCGGCCGAGATCAGGATGCCGGCAACATCCCTCGACGAGGCGGCCGGCGCGGTCAATGCCGACGGCGACACGCAGAAGAAACTGGATGTGATCGCCGACGACATCGTGCTGGAAGCGCTCGCCGGGACCGGTGTGGCATCCTATCTGTCCGAAGAGCGTGATGCGGCTGTTCCGGTCGACCCTGAAGGCGCGATGATCGTCGCCTGCGATCCGCTGGACGGCTCGTCCAATATCGGAGTGAATGTGTCGGTCGGCACGATCTTCTCGCTTCTGCCGGCATCGGGCGGCGAGCTGCAGTCGGGACGCAGCCAGCTGGCTGCCGGTTTCTTCGTCTACGGCCCGCAGACGACATTGCTTTTGACCGTCGGAAATGGCACCGCTTCCTTCCGCATGGATGACGATGGCGGGTTCCGCCTGCTGGAAGAGCTGGTGACCATTCCGCAGACGGCGCGCGAATTTGCCATCAACGCCTCGAACCGGCGGCACTGGCCGGCCCCCATTACCCGTTATGTCGATGGCTGCCTCGCCGGCGCCGACGGGCCGCGGGGCAAGGATTTCAACATGCGCTGGGTGGCCTCGCTCGTCGCCGAGACCTGGCGGATCATCAGCCGGGGCGGTGTCTTCTTGTATCCGTCCGATGCCCGCAAGGGATATGAATCCGGCCGCCTGCGCCTCGTCTATGAAGCGGCGCCGGTCGCCATGCTGGTGGAACAGGCCGGTGGCCGCGCCACCGACGGGGCCGCGGATATTCTGGATATTGTCCCGCAGACGCTTCATCAGCGGGTGCCGCTTGTTTTCGGTGCGGTGGAAGAGGTCGCGGCGGTCGCCGACGAGTACGCAGCGGGCTAGCGCGCGGCTAGCCTTCGATTTCGGCCTTCAGGATCGCGGCGAGGCCGCTTTCGTAATCCGGATAGAGAAGATCAAGGCCGAGCTCCGGCCCGATCACCTTTGACGCGACCTTCCGGCGCGAGACATAGAAGCTGCGCGCCATCGGCGAGAGGTTCGCCTCTTTGAGGCTTTGCGGCTGTGGCGGCTCGACCCCGATCAGGCCGGCGGCATGCCGCACCACATCGCCTTGCGGCGCCGGCTTGTTGTCGGCGAGATTGATGATCCGGCCGCGGCGCGGCTGCGCCATCGCCGCCTCGATGACGCGGCAGATATCCTCGACATGGATGCGGTTGAACACCTGGCCGCGATGCTCGATGATCCGTGATGTGCCGTCGCGCAGGGCGTCGAACGGGCTGCGTCCCGGGCCATAGATTCCGGCGGCGCGGAAAATCTCGGTGCCGAGAAGGTCCAGCCAGCGCTGCTCTGCCTCGACGCGGGCGCGTCCACGTGCCGTCGCCGGACCGGTCGGCGTGTCCTCATAGCAGAAGCCGTCGGGCGTATCCGGATAGACCGAAGTCGCCGAGACATAGCCCGACCAGCCTTTGAAATCCGCGATCAGCTCGCCATGCGCGTCGAGCACCGGATCGCTGCCGCCGATGGCGGTGATGGTGGTGATCAGCGCGTCGACGCCGTCCAGTGCCGCGTCCGGATCGGCAAGCGGCCGGTCATCGGCGAATTCATGGATTTGCCATCCGGCTTCGGCTTGTGCGGCCAGCCGTGACGGGGTGCGGGTGGTGCCGCGCACCTGCCATCCCGCTGCCGCCAGCCTGTGGCCGAGCGGCCTGCCGACATATCCCAGCCCGAAGATGAAAACCGTCCCTGCCATGCCGTCTGCCCCCCTCAGCTGCCGTCTGCCAGCTGCGTCCTGACAAGCGCGGCGTCGAGCCTGCGCCCCTGCCAGTCGAGCCGCCAGTCCAGATGCGGCCCGGTGGACCTGCCTGTGGACCCGACCGTGCCGATCATCGCGCCCCGCGCCACCTCGTCACCTTCCGCCACCGTCACGCTGTCGAGATGCAGAAAGGCGGAATTCAGGCCGAGGCCGTGTGTCAGCAGAATGGTCCAGCCGGAAAAATACAGGTCGCGGACAAGGGTCACACGCCCGCCGGCCGGCGCCGTCACCGGTGTGCCCCTTGGCGCGGCGATGTCGATCCCGTAATGCGGTTGGCGCGGCTCGCCGTTCAGGATGCGCTGGCTGCCATAGACGCCGGTGACGCGGCCGGTGACCGGCATGTCGAACCCCTTCAGGAAATCGCCGGCGTGGCGTCCCGCTTCTTCCCTGCTCCGCGCGGCTCTCACCGCTGCGGAATCTGCCCCGATGCGGTCCAGAACCGCTTGTGGCGGCGTCACATGATCGCGTTTCAGCCCGTCGATCCGCTGGATGTCATAGGTCCGCTGGCCGGCAGAGAATGTAACGGTCCGCTCGTTCCCTGACGGCGTGGTCACGGCAAGGCGCACGGGATCGTCACTGTCGCGGTGGAAGCCGATGATGAAATGCCCGTCAGTGGCCATGCGCAGTGCCGCGTCGTCCAGTTCGAGGCCGGTGCCGGGTTCGGCACGGCCGAGGATCATGCCGCCCTCGACGGCGCTGCCGGCAAGCCAGGTGACACCGGCCACTTCGGGCAGCTTTGTCCCGCCGGCATGAAGCGGCGCGGCAAGAAGAATCGCCATGGCGAGGAAAACAGATCTGAACAGGCTTGGCTTGGTCATGGGCGGACGCTACCATCACACGTCGCGTTTGGCACGCCGAAAGGCTTGCCGCGGCCGCAGTCACATACCCATCCCGCGCAGGCGATCCGGCCTGCCTTTTCGAAAGACCGTCACATGTCGAATGTCACCCATGAAAAAGTCGTCATCATCGGTGCCGGTGCCGCCGGCCTGACAGCTGCCATCTACACTGCGCGCGCCAATCTCTCGCCGGTGATCATCGCCGGCCTTCAGCCCGGCGGGCAGATGACCATCACCACCGATGTCGAGAACTACCCCGGTTTCGCCGAGGTGATCCAGGGGCCCTGGCTGATGACCGAGATGCAGTCGCAGGCTGAAAATGTCGGCGCGCGGGTCGTCTATGACATCGTCACGGCGCTCGACGCCTCGTCGCGGCCGTTCCGGATGACGCTCGATTCCGGGGACGAAATGACAGCCGATTCGGTGATTGTCGCCACAGGCGCCTCGGCCAAGTGGCTGGGGCTTGAATCGGAACAGACATTCAACGGGCGCGGCGTGTCCGCCTGTGCCACCTGTGACGGCTTTTTCTACCGCGACCGCGATGTGGCGGTGATTGGCGGCGGTAACACGGCCGTCGAGGAAGCGCTCTATCTTGCCAATATCTGCAAGTCGGTGACGCTGGTTCACCGCCGTGACACGCTGCGTGCCGAGCAGATCATGCAGGACCGCCTGCTGCGCCACGACAAGATCAATGTCGAATGGAACCGCACGGTTTCCGAGGTGCTTGGCGACGACAGCGGGGTAACCGGATTGCGTCTCGCCTCGACAACCGGCGAGGCCGATCTGGACATCGAGGTGCAGGGCATGTTCGTCGCCATCGGCCATGACCCGTCGACCGCAGCTTTCAAAGGCGCGCTGGAGCTCGATGACGAGGGGTATATCATCGCCGAGACCGGCGGGACGCGCACATCGGTCGATGGTGTGTTCGCAGCCGGTGACTGTGTCGACAAGGTCTATCGTCAGGCTGTCACGGCCGCCGGCATGGGCTGCATGGCAGCTCTCGATGCCGAGCGTTGGCTCGGCGAACAGGCCTGAATTGTCTCACATGTCAGGTGGCTGCCATCAGGCGGCTGCCGGCTGGGCCGAGGGTGTGTCGACAGGCGCCTCGCGGATGATCCAGTTGACGCCGAAGGCGAACAGCGCCGCCCCGACATTCAGCCACCACATGATCGTGTAGCTTGCTGTCATGTCATAGACCACCCCGCCGAGCCAGGATCCGACAAAGGATCCGATCTGGTGCGAAGTGAAGGCGATGCCGTACAGCATGCTGAGATGTTTCGGGCCGAAGAAGGTCACGATGAGCCCGCTTGTCAGCGGGATGGTGCCAAGCCAGAGAAGACCCATCATCGCTCCGAAGATCAGCGCCGATGCCGGTGTCACCGGCAGCAGGAAGAAGGCGCACATGATGACGCCGCGAAGAAGATAGACCGTCGCCAGCGTCTTGCGTTTTGACAGTTTGCTGCCGAGCCAGCCGCAGACGAACGCCCCGACAATGTTGAACAACCCGACAAGGGCCAGCGACCAGCTGGCGATTTCCGCATCGACGCCATTGTCGAACAGGAACACCGGCAGATGCGTGGTGATGAAGACAAGCTGCAGGCCGCAGACAAAGAATCCGGCTGTCAGCAGAAGATAGTCACGGCTTCGTACGGCGACACGCAGCGCTTCGCCCGTCGACAGCTCGCGCGCCACCTCGGCGGTCTTCGCCTGCTGGTCAGTGCGCATGCCGAGCGCCATCGCCGTCATCGCCGCCATCAGGAAGGACAGGATGACAAGTGCCTGCTGCCATCCATATGTGCCGATCATCATTTGCGTGACCGGCAGCAGGGCGAACTGTCCGAAGGAGCCGAAACTCGTCACAAGGCCGAAGGCGATGGACCGGCGGCCCGGCGGCACCACCCGCCCGACGGCGCCGATGGCAATCGAGATGCCGGCGCTGCCGAGACCAAGCCCGATCAGCGCCTGACCGAGGAATACGCCGCCAGGCGAGACGATATAGGCTGTGGAGAGCAGGCCTGCGGTATAGATCGCCGCGCCAAGGATCGCCACCTTCCACGCCCCGATCCGGTCGGCCATCGCGCCGAACAGCGGCGATGAAAATCCCCAGATCAGGTTCTGCACGGCAATGGCGAGGGCAATGGTCTGGACGCCGCCGCCAAGTTCGGTCGAAATTGGCACAACGAACAGGCCGAACACCTGGCGGATGCCGAAGGTCACCGTGACCAGTGCGGCCCCGGCCACCAGAACCTTGAGCCAGCGCCTGTCGGAGGACGGGATGGAATGCGAAACTGACATGCGAAGCGGCTTTCAAAAGGCGGATCGTTTCCGGCATGCGCGGGTGCGATCCGGAACCTCGCGACATTAGCGCCGCCCGATGTCAAAAGCGAAAGAAATTCTTAACGTCGGCTGCAGTGGCGTATGCAGCGGCGTAGCACCTCACTCAGACAGCAGCCTGACCGAATTCACCTGCAAGCCGCGTGTCGAGTTGTCGACCCGGACCAGAAGTTTCTGCCCCTGCATCAGGGAATGAAAGCCGCAATCGTTCAGCACCCGCGAATGGACGAACACATCCTCATCCAGATTGTCGGCCGTGACAAAGCCGTATCCGCGAAGATCATTGAAGAACTTCACGACGGCGCGCACCTCGCCATCCTCGGGCTCGCTGGCGGCCGGCGGTGCCGGCGTGAGCGGCCGTTCGACCGACAGCAGATCCTTGATCACCCGGCCATGCTCATTGGTGCTGAGCGATACGGTCACGACATCGCCGGTCAGGAGCCGCACGAGGCCGAACCTGTCCAGTGTCGAGCGGTGAAGAAATACTTCTTCGTCACCGATGCGCACGAACC
>WTIL01000082.1 GCA_011522725.1 Rhodospirillaceae bacterium | reverse complement strand
GCAACAACACGGTTATGAGCCGTGGGTTCTAACCAATTGAACTACAGGCCCCCAAGGGGAACGGCCGACAGCAGCTGGTGCGATCACATATCCACTATCGGCCAAAAGACGGTTCGGGGAAAGGCTATCAGTTCTCGAGGAAGCTGCGAAGTTTGCGCGACCGCGACGGATGCTTCAGCTTGCGAAGCGCCTTCGCCTCGATCTGGCGGATACGCTCGCGTGTCACGCTGAACTGCTGGCCCACTTCCTCAAGCGTGTGGTCGGTGTTCATGCCGATGCCGAAACGCATCCGCAGCACCCGCTCCTCGCGCGCCGTCAGGCTGGCGAGCACCCGCGTCGTGGTCTCTCGCAGATTGGCGTGAATGGCCGCGTCCAGCGGCTGCACCGCGTTCTTGTCCTCGATGAAATCGCCGAGATGGCTGTCCTCCTCGTCGCCGATCGGGGTCTCGAGGCTGATCGGCTCCTTGGCGATCTTCAGCACCTTGCGAACCTTGTCGATCGGCATCGACAGCTTTTCGGCGAGTTCTTCCGGAGTCGGCTCGCGGCCGATTTCGTGAAGCATCTGGCGCGAGGTGCGCACCAGCTTGTTGATCGTCTCGATCATGTGCACCGGAATACGGATGGTGCGCGCCTGATCGGCGATCGAGCGGGTGATGGCCTGCCTGATCCACCAGGTGGCATAGGTCGAGAATTTGTAGCCGCGGCGGTACTCGAACTTGTCGACGGCCTTCATCAGGCCGATGTTGCCTTCCTGGATAAGGTCCAGGAACTGCAGGCCCCGATTGGTGTATTTCTTCGCAATGGAAATCACCAGGCGCAGGTTCGCCTCGACCATTTCCTTCTTCGCGCGGGCGCTTTCGCGCTGGCCGCGCTGGATGGTCTGGATGATGGCGCGGAATTCCGGAACAGACAGCCCGACATCATCGACGACGAGACGGATCTTGTCCTGAATTTCGGCAAGTTCGTCACGATGCTGCGCCTTCAGCTTGCGCCACTGGTTGCTGCGGTAGTCGTCGCCCGGCCAGCTCTCGACACATTCGCGGTTCGTCCAGGCTTCGAGAAGCTGCGCGCGCGGCACGCCGGCGGCCGTCGCCGTGGTCAGCAGGCGGCCCTCGATCTTGGTGACATGCTTGTTCAGGGTGAAGAGCTGGTCCGACAGCGCCTCGATCCGGTTGGCATGGAAATTCACGCCTTCCATCAGCTCGACGAGCTTGATCTTGAGATCGAGGTGATTGGCCTCGGTGCGCGGCGACAGCGGCTCGTCATTGGCCATTTTCGCAAGGCGCCGGTCCTGAGAGCGGCTGAACTGCTTGAACAGCGTCGCGATCTGGTCGAACACATCCATCATATGGTCGCGGATGGCATCTTCCATCGCCGCAAGCGACATGTTCAGATCATCACCCTCGTCGCCGGTATTGGCATCGCGGGTCGAGGTATCCGTATCAGCGTCGCCATCCTCCTCGGATTCTTCTTCCGCCTCTTCTTCCTCGGCTTCTTCCTCGGGGAGGTCGTCCTCGTCTATATCGTCGTCCATGCGCGACATCATGTCCCCGTCCACCGGCGCGCCGTTCAGCTTGGCGTAAGTGGTCTCGAGATCAATGATGTCACGGAGCGGTACCACACCGTCGGCAATCTGGTCACGCCAGTGCAGCAGAGCCCGAATGGTCAGCGGGGATTCGCAAATGCCGCCGATCATCAGCTCGCGGCCGGCCTCGATACGTTTGGCAATCGCGATCTCGCCCTCGCGCGACAGCAGCTCGACGCTGCCCATCTCGCGAAGATACATGCGCACCGGATCGTCGGTGCCGGATACGTCGCTGTCGGATACATTGCCCGTGGAGCGCTGCTCCTCGCCCTCGCCTTCCGAGGAGTCGTCGCTGTCCGCTGCCTCGACAACGGATACGCCCATCTCGTTCAGCGTCGACATGAAATCGTCAATCTGCTCGGAGGTGAAATCCTCGGCCGGCAGCGCGGCGTTCAGCTCGTCATGGGTGACGTAGCCACGCTCCTTTCCGAGACGCATCAGCGTCTTCAGGGTCTGCTGCGCGGCGTCGTTGTCCTGTGCTTCGGCCGCGCTGTCCTGCGGCTGCATTTCTGCTTCGGTCTGCTGATTTGCCTTGGCTGCCATGAATGCTATCTGCTTCCTCTCGGGCGGGGCTTGTCCCGGCCCGGCTATCTTGGATCAATCTGCCGCCGGCACTAGCGCGGCAGGCTTGCTGATGTGGAAAACAATCCGGAAGACCCGCCAACAAGCCGGAGTAACTCGTCCAGTCTCTGACCGGCTTCCTCACCATCAAGTGTCGCAGGGTTGAAGGGCATGCGCGCTCTCATCTCGTCCCCCTCAAGCACATCGATCGCGTCAGTCAACTTCAACCCATCTAGATGATGCCTTAACGCCGCTGCGTCAAGGTCCGGATCGCGTATAACGGCATCAATCGCGGCTTTTTTGAGCGACTCGAGGGCCGCGTCACCGGAATCGATCTGGATCAGGGACTCGCACAGGTCGGGAATCAGGGCCGGATGCGCCAGAATGATGGCGCAGACGGCACGGTGCCGGTGAATCGCGCCGGCAGCCGGGCGCCTCACCAGCGGGCGCAGCGGCCCGGTCATGCCTGCGCGTCCCTGACCGCGCCCGGCCGAGCGCATCGCCGCGATCCGCGCCTCGATCTCGTCGGCAAATGCCGTGCGAACCTGATTGTGGCCGATCTGCCGGACCTGGCCACGAACCGCCTGCCAGAATTCGGCGCGCTGCTCGGGCTGCCGCAGATCATGCTCGGCGGCAAAGCTGGTCCACAGGCTGTCGATCAGCGAGCTTGCCGTACTGATCACCTTCAGCAGCCCGTCCCCGCCCTCCTTCTGCAGAAGGTCGTCCGGGTCCTTGCCTTCCGGCAGCATGGCCAGCCGCGCCGACTTGCCCGGCTGCAACAACGGCAGCAGCCTTTCAAGCGCGCGTTTCTGGGCGCGCTGCCCGGCGGCATCGCCGTCGAAACAGAGCACCGGCTCGTCATGCAGTTTCCAAAGATGAGTAATCTGCTCTTCGGTCAGCGCGGTGCCGAGCGGCGCCACAGCGGTGGCCACGCCGCTCTGCTGGATGGCGATCACATCCATATAGCCTTCGGCAACGAGAAGCGGCAGCTTGCGCCGCAGCCCTTCGCGGGCCTGCACCCAGCCATAGAGAACCGATTTCTTGGAAAAGGTCGGCCCCTCGCCCGAATTCAGGTATTTGGGCTGCGCGTCGCCGAGCGCCCGCGCGCCAAAGGCGATGACACGCCCCTGCTTGTCCTCGATCGGAAACATGACCCGGTCGCGGAAATAGTCGAACAGCTCGCCGTCCCGATCACTGCGCCGGACGACACCTGCCGCCAGCATGTCCTCGTCCGTGAAACCGCGCGCAGCCAGCGCCGCGCGCAATCCGCCGCGCGGGGCATAGCCGAGGCGATAGCTGCCGACCGCACCCGCATCCAGGCCGCGCCCATGCAGGTAACGCGCCGCGACACGGCCGTCATCCCGCTTCAGGCCGGCCTGAAAATACCTGGCTGTTTCCTCGAGGATATCGAGGGCTGCCTTTCGCTGACGCGTGCGCTGAGGGTCCTCGGGCGCGCTGCGCGGCACGGTGAGTCCGGCCATGGACGCCAGCCGCTCGACAGCTTCCATGAAATCCAGGCCGTCGGTCTCGCGAAGAAAGGAAATGGCGTCGCCATGCACGCCGCAGCCAAAGCAATGGTAGAAGCCCTGGTCATCGACAACAGAAAACGAGGGAGTCTTTTCAGAATGGAACGGGCACAGGCCGGTGAAGCGGTTGCCCTTCCGGGTCAGCTTGACGCGCTTTCCGACGATGTCCGAAAGCGGCACCCGCTGGCGCAAATCCTCGATGAATTCCGGTGGGACGGCCATTCACTCCCCGTGCGCCTGTTGCTGTGAATCCGGCACCCGGGCGGTGCCGTAGCCGACCATATTGCGGTGGCAGCACGCCTCCCGCAAGACATCCTTCGGACAAACAGCCGAAGAAGCGGCAAGTCACCCCTCGCCGAGAAGCGCCGCCTTGACCTTCTGGCTTGCCGCCGAGAAATCCATCTGGCCGGCATGGGTCGACTTCAGCTGCGCCATCACCTGGCCCATATCCTTGATCGAGCTTGCGCCGGTCGCTGCGACAGCGTCGGCAATGGCGGCCTCGATTTCGGCCTCGCCAAGCTGCGCCGGAAGGAACCCGGTGATGATGGTGATCTCCGCTTCTTCCGCCTCGGCCAGCTCCGGCCGGTTGCCGTCGCGGTACATTTTGGCCGAATCGGTCCGCTGCTTGATCATGGTCTGCATCATCGACAGGATTTCGTCGTCGCCGATGCCATCCTGGTTGCCGTTGCCGCGCGCCGCGATATCGCGGTCCTTCAGCGCAGCGCTGATCAGACGCATTGTCGCCAAAGCGGCCTGATCCTTGGCCTTCAGCGCATTTTTCATTGCTGAGGCAATTTCTTCGCGCAAATTCGCCATAACACACCTGCCTAGACTTTACGGTCCCTTAAAGACGGCCCCGACCGGATTTCCCTGATCACGATTCGCACCGCGTCCAAATCCGCTTCAATGCGGGACAGCCATGCCACCCGCAGCCCCGAAAGAGGCTGGTACTTAGCGGCAAACGCGGCCTTGTGCAAGAGGCGGGCCAAAACCGCCATGCTGCCACTTGACCGGTACTACAGCCTTATGTATCACACATCGGCTCTGGCGCATCGCCCTTATTGCTCCGTCCCACCGGACGCCTTTCGCGACATGCTTGCCGGGCCATCTGAACGTGACCTGATATTGCAAGGACCCCGATGGCGCCGAACACGAACTCAGGCCGGACACAGGCCGCCCCGCGCGCAGCCTCATCCCGACCAACCGCTGTTCTCGTTCTCAGTGATGGATCCGTATTCAAAGGCCGTGGTTTCGGTGCCGCTGTCACGAATGTGGGCGAGGTCTGTTTCAATACATCCATGACCGGCTATCAGGAGATCATGACCGATCCGTCCTATGCCGGCCAGATCATCACCTTTACATTCCCGCATATCGGCAATGTCGGCGCCAACGGCAAGGATCACGAGACCGGCGCACCGTCGGCACTTGGCATGATCACGCGGCAGCTGCCTACCGCACCCGCCAACTGGCGAAGCGAATCCTCGCTTGAGGCCTGGATGGTGGCACATGACCTTCCCGGCATTGCCGGGGTCGATACCCGCGCGCTGACCCGCCGTATCCGAGACGCAGGCGCCCCCACCGGAGTGATCTGCCACAATCCCGACGGCGTCTTCGATATCGACGCGCTGGCGGCACAGGCACGCGACTGGCCGGGGCTTGCCGGCATGGACCTCGCCATCGAGGTGACGCGTGACGCGGAAGCCGCGTGGGACGAGGGAAGCTGGGACTTCCTCAGCGCGACCCATCTCGCCACCGATGCCGCGCACCGGGTCGTCGCCATGGATTTCGGCTGCAAGGACAATATCCTGCGCTGCCTGACCGACGCCGGATGTGACGTCACCGTCGTGCCTGCCGAAACCAAGGCGGACACCATCCTCGCCATGAAGCCCGACGGTGTGTTCCTGTCGAACGGCCCCGGCGACCCCGCCGCCACCGGCGGTTACGCGGCCGGCGAAATTTCCGCGATCATCGATTCCGGCCTTCCCGTCTTCGGAATCTGCATCGGTCACCAGCTGATGGCGCTTGCCATGGGGGCCAGCACCACCAAGATGGAGCGCGGCCACCGGGGCGCGAACCATCCGGTCAAGGACCTCGCCACCGGCCGTATCGAGATTACCAGCCAGAACCACGGCTTTGTCGTCGATCCGGACAGCCTTCCCGACACCCTGGAAGTCACGCACCTGTCGCTGTTCGACGGCTCCGTCGAAGGGCTGCGCCACCGCGAGAAGCCTGCCTTCTGCGTCCAGTACCACCCCGAATCCTCGCCGGGTCCGCATGACTCGCGTTATCTGTTCGACCGTTTCACCGCGCTCATGGAAGAGCGGAAAGGATAAGGATGCCGCGCCGCGACGACATCAGCTCCATCCTCATCATCGGCGCCGGCCCGATCATCATCGGTCAGGCCTGCGAGTTCGACTATTCCGGAGCACAGGCCTGCAAGGCGCTGAAGGCGGAGGGGTACCGGGTGATCCTGGTCAACTCCAACCCGGCGACCATCATGACCGATCCGGAGATGGCGGACGCCACCTATATCGAGCCGATCACACCGGCCACTGTCGCACGCATCATCGAGGCCGAGCGCCCCGACGCGCTGCTGCCGACCATGGGCGGCCAGACCGCGCTGAACACCGCTCTGGCGCTGGACAAGGACGGCACGCTCGAAAAATTCGGCGTCGAAATGATCGGCGCGCGCCCCGATTCCATCGAAAAGGCCGAGGACCGCGAGCTGTTCCGCGTGGCGATGGAAAAGATCGGCCTGCATTGCGCGCGCGCCCGCACAGTGAACAATTTCGACGACGCGCTCGAGGCGCTCGACACGGTCGGGCTGCCGGCGATCATCCGCCCGTCCTTTACCCTTGGCGGCGAAGGTGGCGGGGTGGCCTACAACCGTGCCGAATTCGAGGAAATCGTAGGCAACGGCCTGCGGTTGTCACCGGTCAGCGAGGTGCTGATCGAGGAATCCATTCTCGGATGGAAGGAATTCGAGATGGAGGTGGTGCGTGACACCGCCGACAACTGCATCATCGTCTGCTCGATCGAGAATATGGACCCGATGGGCGTCCATACCGGCGATTCCATCACCGTGGCGCCGGCGCTAACCCTGACCGACAAGGAATATCAGGCGCTCCGCGATGCCTCGCTTGCCGTGCTTCGCGAGATCGGGGTCGATACCGGCGGATCGAACGTGCAGTTCGCCGTCTGCCCGAACACCGGCCGCATCATCATCATCGAGATGAACCCGCGGGTCAGCCGTTCGTCGGCGCTGGCGTCAAAGGCCACCGGCTTCCCGATTGCCAAGGTCGCGGCGAAACTGGCCGTCGGCTATACGCTGGACGAGCTGGCGAACGACATCACCGGCGTGACCCCGGCGAGCTTCGAGCCGACCATCGACTATGTCGTGACGAAGATCCCGCGCTTCACCTTCGAGAAGTTCCCGGGATCGGAAGCGAAACTCTCGACATCGATGAAGTCCGTGGGCGAGGCGATGGCTGTCGGACGTTCGTTCGAGGAAAGCCTGCAAAAAGCGCTTCGTTCGATGGAGACCGGGCTGACCGGCCTTGATGAAGTGCCGATGCCCGAGCAGGACGAGGCGCTTGGCGGCGACCCTGTGCGCGGCTGGCTCGGCGAATTCGTTCCCTTCCGCATTCTGCGCATCGCCCAGGCCATGCGCTCCGGCATGTCGGTGGACGAGCTTGCCGCGATCACCGGCTGGGACAGCTGGTTCCTCTCGCGGATCGAGGCCATTCTCGATGCCGAGGCGATGCTGGCCGAGGACGGGCTGCCGACCGACGCGGCGACGCTGCAAAGCCTGAAATCCATGGGGTTCTCCGACGCCCGCATGGCGAAACTGACCGGCAAGACCCGCAGCGCGGTCACCGCCGCGCGGCATGAGGCCGGCGTACATCCGGTGTTCAAGCGCATCGACACCTGCGCCGCCGAATTCGCCGCCGAGACCGCCTATATGTATTCCTGTTACGAGCCCTTCACCGGCGCCGAGTGCGAATCCGCGCCGGCCGACCGCAAGAAGGTGGTCATCCTCGGCGGCGGCCCGAACCGGATCGGCCAGGGAATCGAATTCGACTATTGCTGTGTCCATGCCTGCTACGCGCTGTCCGACGCCGGCTACGAGACCATCATGATCAACTGCAACCCGGAAACGGTGTCGACCGACTATGACACCTCGGACCGGCTGTATTTCGAGCCGCTGACCGACGAGGATGTGATCGAAGTCATCCGCCGCGAATCGCAGGCCGGCGAGATGCATGGCGTCGTTGTCCAGCTTGGCGGCCAGACGCCGCTGAAGATCGCCGCCGCGCTGGAGCAGGCGAACATCCCGATCCTCGGAACCAGCCCGGACGCCATCGACCTTGCCGAAGACCGCGAGCGGTTCCAGCAACTGGTCAACGATCTGAAGCTGCGCCAGCCGGAGAACGGCATCGCGCATTCCGCCGAAGAGGCGCGCGACATCACCGCCCGTGTCGGCCTGCCGGTCGTCATCCGCCCGTCCTATGTTCTTGGCGGGCGCGCGATGGAGGTGGTGCATCACGAAGCCGATCTCGAGCGCTACATGCGTGACGCGGTTGTCGTTTCCGGCGACAACCCGGTGCTGATCGACAGCTTCCTGAACAACGCCATCGAGGTTGATGTCGACGCGCTGTGCGACGGCGAGGACGTCTATATCGGCGGCATCATGGAACATATCGAGGAAGCCGGCATTCATTCCGGCGACTCTGCCTGCTCGCTGCCGCCTCAGACCCTGTCGGACACGCTGATCGAGGAGATCCGCCGCCAGACCGAGGCGCTGGCCCGCGCGCTGGGCGTTGTCGGGCTGATGAATGTGCAGTTCGCCATCAAGGACGAGGACATCTATCTTCTCGAGGTGAACCCGCGCGGCAGCCGCACCGTTCCCTTCGTCGCCAAGGCGACAGGCGTGCCGCTGGCCAAGATCGCGGCCCGCGTGATGGCGGGCGAGAAACTGGCCGGGTTCGACCTTGACGATATCTCGCCGGACCATGTCGCGGTGAAGGAAGCCGTCTTCCCCTTCGCACGTTTCCCGGGAAGCGATGTGGTGCTGGGACCGGAAATGAAATCGACCGGCGAGGTCATGGGGATCGACCGCGATTTCGGCCTCGCCTTCGCCAAGAGCCAGCTCGGCGCCGGCGTGGAGCTGCCCCTGTCCGGCAGGGTGTTCGTCTCGGTTCGCGACGAGGACAAGCCTGCCTTCATCGACATCTGCCGCGACCTGCACGAGATGGGGTTCGAAATTCTGGCGACCGGCGGCACCATGACCGTGCTGACCGGGGCCGGGGTGCCCGCGACCCGCATCAACAAGGTGATGGAAGGCCGTCCGCACGCTGTCGACGCGATGCTGTCGGGCGACATCCAGCTTGTCATAAATACCGCCATGGGCGCGGCATCGATGCGGGATTCTTTCTCCTTGCGCCACACTGCATTAAAGAACAAAATTCCCTACTATACGACGGTATCAGGCAGTCGCGCCGCCGCGCAGGCCATCAGGGCGCTGCAAAAGGGCGATCTTGGCGTTCGTACGCTTCAAGGGTTTCTGTCCGACATTGCCAGCTGATCCGGCTTCCCGCCGCACGCATCCTGCCTGCCGCGGGCGGCAGCCGGGCCGGCTTGTGACGGAAGCCACATGGCGTCAGCAAGGCGGTCGCGCCAGCCTGCCACCTGTTACCGGCCGGCGGCTCCGTGCCGTGCGGCATGACCGAGACATGACAGGACCGGCCGCCGGCTTCACGCCGATTTCATGGCCGGCAGGACGAACAGGAACGATGGAAAAGATTCCCTTTACCCCGCAGGGGCTGGAAACGATCAAGGAAGAGCTGGCGCACCTCAAGGGGCATGAGCGCCAGGCCGTGATCAATGCCATTGCCGAGGCCCGCGAGCATGGCGACCTGTCGGAGAATGCCGAGTATCACGCCGCGCGCGAGAAACAGTCCTTTATCGAGGGCCGCATCACCGAGCTTGAGGATGTGACCAGCCGCGCCGAGGTGATTGACGCCACGAAACTGTCCGGCGAGAAGGTGACCTTCGGCACATCGGTCGGAGTCGCCGACGAGGATACGGACGAGGAATCGATCTTCCATATCGTCGGCCCCTATGAGGCGGATATCAATCGCGGGCTGGTATCGACCTCCTCGCCCATCGCCAAGGGGCTGATCGGCAAGTCGGTCGGGGATTCCGCCGAGGTGCACACCCCGGGCGGCGTCAAGAGCTACGAGATCATCTCGATTGAGCTGTTCGACATGAGCAAGGTCTAGGCGGGACGGCCAAACACCGTCCGTTCACCCCTAACCCTCGATCTCGTCGATGGGAACGCCCGGCATGTTCTTGGCCGAGCGGATGGCGAGCGCCGTCTTCACATGGCTGACATTCGGCGCCGGGGTCAGGCGCGAGGTCAGGAATTTCTGGAAGTCGTCCCAGTCATGGGCGGCGATCTTCAGCAGGAAATCGGTCTCGCCCATCAGCATGTGGCACTCGCGCACCTGCGGCCAGGCGCTGACCATCTCCTCGAACTGCTGCAGATCGGCCTCGGCCTGGCTGGTCAGCCCGACAAAGGCAAAGACCTGAACGGTGTAGCCGAGGGATTCGGCATCGATATCGGCGTGGTAGCCGCGGATGATGCCCTCTTCCTCGAGAACGCGGACACGGCGCAGGCAGGGCGGCGCGGAGATGCCGGCACGCTTGGCGAGGTCGACATTCGTCATCCTGCCGTCTTCCTGCAGATCACTCAGGATCTGGCGGTCAACCGTATCCAGCTTTACCTTACCGGCCATACTTTTCCGCCCTGTTCCTTTCTGATCCATGCTGCCTGACTGACCGGCAGGAGGCCTCCCGCCGGTAACGTCAACGATAGATACGGCCTTTCGACTGCGCAAGAAAATTGCGCAAGATTATTGCGCGGAAAAAGTGTATTTTCTTTTAAAGAAATAAAGGGTGACATGCCGCCCGGCACGCCACCCTGTCCCGAGGCCGAGTTGGAGATCGCGCCACATGCCGCAGACCACAGCCATCGACGGGACAGGTCCGGTGCTGGTCCGGGTGGTCAGCGACGGCACCGCCGGCATGCGGTTGCAGGCGCTGGCACTTGCGGAATCACTGCAGCGCGCGCGGCCGGACTGGAAATGTGACGAGTTCACCATCACCCCGCACCCGCTGACCCGCGCTATGCCGCGGCTGGCGGCCTGGCTTCCGTCCATGCCGCTCTATGGCAGCACGCCGCCCGGAAGGGGAACTGGTAGGGAAACTGGCAGGACAACCGGCGGGCGGGCGGACGGGCAGGCGGGCGTCCCGGGGACGGCATTGCTATCGCGGCGGCCGCATGCCGGGCAATATCCCGACATCATGATCACCTGCGGGCGCCGGATGGCTGGGTTCGCGCTGGCGA
>WTIL01000077.1 GCA_011522725.1 Rhodospirillaceae bacterium | reverse complement strand
ATCGAGTGGCAGATGGGGGACCTTGTGCGCGATACGATGGCGCATGACCGCCCGATCCTGCCGGCGCCGCACCAGATCGTCACTGAAATCTGGAAGACCACGGTCGAAAAGAAGATCACCTCGAAGCGCTCGCTGATCTTCCATGGCGGCGTCACCCTTTCTTCGACGCTGCTCGGCTTCGCCATGGGAACCATCCTCGGCATCGGGCTGGCGGTCTCGATTGTCGAGAACCGGGCCATGGACAAGTCGCTGATGCCTTGGATCATCACCAGCCAGACCATCCCCATTCTGGCCATTGCGCCGATGATCATCGTCGTGCTGAACGCGGTGGGCCTGTCCGGCCTTGTGCCGAAGGCGATGATCTCCACCTATCTCAGCTTTTTTCCGGTCGTTGTCGGCATGGTGAAGGGCCTGCGAAGCCCCGATCCGATGCTCATGGACCTGATGCACACCTACAAGGCGTCACGCTGGCAGATGTTCTGGAAGCTGCGTCTTCCGGCCTCGGTGCCGTTCCTGTTCGCCTCGATGAAGGTGGCGATCGCCATCAGTCTTGTTGGCGCCATTGTCGGCGAGCTCCCGACCGGCGCTGTGGCCGGTCTCGGCGCGCGTCTTCTTGCCGGATCCTATTACGGACAGACCATCCAGATCTGGTCGGCGCTGATCTCTGCGGCCTGCATGGCGGCCATCCTCGTGGCCATTGTCGGGGTTGTCAGCCATTTCACGCTGAAACGGATGGGGCTGCGCGCATGACTGGGTTCCAGCGCACCATCGCCACCCTGGGCGGCCTTTCCGGCGTTCTGGCGCTGGTGCTTGCCGTTGCCGATGCCGGCGAGGCAGGCGTCCTGATGATTGCCGGAAGCATCCTTCTGGCGGCGGCCGGGCTGCGCCATCATCTGGGGCTGATGCCCGAGGCGCGCATCGACCTTGCCGCCAGCATTGCCGGCATGATCCTGCTGCTGACGGTGCTGGATGGCGAGATGCCGTCGGCAAGCTGGCCGTTCCTTGTCGGCTGCTGGCTGATCGGGTGGCTGGCGGTCGAGAAGTCGCTGGCGGCGCGCGGGCTGTCCCAGACGTATTCCACGGTCATTTCACTTGCCGTGCCGGTGTTTTTCGGTGCCTGGATCATCTTTGTGTGGGAGGTGCTGACCGTCGGATTGCAGGTGCCGACGGTATTGCTGCCGCCGCCCTCGATGATCGCGGTGCGGTTTGCGGCATCGACCTCCATCCTCTGGGCCGATTTCCAGCAGACCGTCATCAAGGCGGCGCTCAGCGGCTATATCATGGGGTGCGGCAGCGCCTTTGTCATCGCCATCCTGATCGACCGTGTGCCTTTCCTGCAGCGCGGCCTGCTGCCCGTCGGCAATTTCATTTCGGCGCTTCCCATTGTCGGCATCGCGCCGATCATGGTGATGTGGTTCGGTTTCGACTGGCAGTCCAAGGCGGCCGTCGTCGTGGTGATGACCTTCTTCCCGATGCTGGTGAACACGGTGGCCGGACTGCAGGCCACGCAGGCGATGGAGCGTGATCTGCTGCGCACCTACGCCTCGTCCTATTTCCAGCTGCTGATCAAGCTCCGGCTTCCGACAGCGGCCCCCTTCATTTTCAACGCGCTGAAGATCAACTCGACGCTGGCCCTGATTGGTGCCATCGTTGCAGAATTCTTCGGCACGCCGATTGTTGGCCTTGGTTTCCGCATCTCGACCGAAGTCGGTCGCATGAATGTGGACATGGTGTGGGCGGAAATTGTTGTCGCCGCCCTCGCTGGCTCGCTGAGCTACGGCCTTCTTAGCCTGCTGGAACGGCAGGTCACTTTCTGGCACCCGTCAAATCGCCGGAAAACCCGATAACCAACGAGAAGATAACAACCTAGGGAGCATGAGATGAAAAAAACACTGACAACCTTGCTGGCGCTCGCCGCCACCGTCGCCATGGGCACGGCTGCAAGTGCCGCGGACAAGCTGACGCTGCAGTTGAAGTGGGTCACACAGGCCCAGTTCGCAGGCTATTATGTGGCAGCCGATCAGGGGTTCTATGCCGAGGAAGGACTTGATGTCACCATCAAGCCCGGCGGTCCGGACGTGTCGCCTGTTCAGGTGATCGCCGGTGGCGGTGCCGACGTCGTGATCGACTGGATGCCGTCCGCGCTGGCGTCTCGCGAAAAGGGTGTGGACCTCGTCAACATCGCGCAGCCGTTCAAGTCGTCCGGCATGATGCTGACCTGCCGCAAGGATTCCGGGATCAAGTCGCCGGCGGACTTCCGCGGCAAGACCCTCGGCGTCTGGTTCTATGGCAACGAGTATCCGTTCCTGTCCTGGATGAGCCAGCTCGGCATTCCGACCGACGGCAGCAGCAGCGGTGTGAACGTCCTCAAGCAGGGCTTCAACGTCGACCCGATCCTGCAGAAGCAGGCCGAGTGCGTGTCCACCATGACCTATAACGAGTACTGGCAGGTGATCGATGCCGGCCTCGGCGCGGACGAACTGGTCGTCTTCAAGTATCAGGACCAGGGCGTGGCCACTCTCGAGGATGGTCTCTATGTTCTTGGCGACCGCCTCAAGGACGCCGCTTTCCAGGACCAGATGGTGCGTTTCGTGCGTGCCTCGATGAAGGGCTGGAAGTGGGCTGAAGAGAACCCGAACGCCGCTGCCGACATCGTTCTCGACAATGATGCGACCGGTGCCCAGACCGAAAAGCAC
>WTIL01000078.1 GCA_011522725.1 Rhodospirillaceae bacterium | reverse complement strand
CATAGCGTAAGCGGTGCCAAGAGGGTTGAACCTCCCCTCAGATCACGGCCAAAACAGGCTTTGACCGTTTTCACCTCCATGCATCCGAATATCATCCTGTTGCAGACATAGTGCAGACACGGGGCTGATCCGCCTGCCGTGCAATCCTTAAAAACAGATGGATAACAGTAAGATAGTCAGGATTAAACCTGCGCCCCTCTTACGTTGACATCGTAGGGGTCACAGGTTCAATCCCTGTCACGCCCACCATTTCACCCTCTTAACAATCACTGGAAAACGGTTGTTTGGCGATACCGGTGCTGATCAGCCTGCAGGCGCATTGGCTGCCATCCGCCGCTGCGCTGCCAGGCGGAACGGGGCGTTGGGCGCGCCGAACCCGTCATATCCGTCGCGCCGTTCGACAAATTCAAAAAACAGCCCGTTGCCGAAGACCGTGCCGTAAAAATGCAGAAAGCCGCCCGACTCATCTTCGTCATAGAGGATGTGCAGGGCTTTCAGCTTGGCGATGAAGGCTTCTGGCAGGTCGAAGCGCGCGGCAAGATCCGCATAATAATTCTCGGTTTGCGGCAGAATGGAAAAGCCGTTCTGGTGAAGATGCTCGGCCATTTCCACCGCCTCATTCACTGCAAAGGCCAGATGCTGAACCGTTGCGCCGGCCCCGTCGGCCACAAATCTGTGGGCGCTTGTGCGGCGGGCCTCACTGCCATTCAGGGTCAGGCGCAAACCGCCATCTTGGCCTGTCACCGCCTGGCTCCGGATGATGCCTTCCGGATCAATGACGTCGACCATGGGAGATTTAGCCGTGGAGAAAATGCTCGTATAAAACTGGGTCCAGCTCAGCATTTCGTCATATCCCATGGTCTGGGCGATATGGTCGATGCTATGCACACCATTCGTGCCAGCGGGTCCACTGCCGTCAGGTTTCTCAAAATCCGAGGCCCAGATGTCCATGGTCGGGTCGAGAAACCGGATCAGGCTTTCCGCAACGCCGCGGACGGTAGGTATGTTCTGCTCGCCGGCTTGATGGGGCAGGGCGACAGGTTCCGCCCCCAACGCAAGCGCCCGCTTGTGTGCTGCCGCCGCATCTGGTGTCGTGAAGGCAATTTCACTGACGACCGCCCCATGTTCACTTGCCAGATCAAATGATCGGCCAGCCGGATCGGAATTCACCAGAATATTCACATTTCCGTTCTGGAACCGCGCCACCTGTTTTGATTTATGCGTCCCGGTCTTCACCATCCCGACTTTGGTCAGCAGTGATTCGATCTCGCTTATGTCATCGGGCTTGCAAGCCAGCTCGACATACTGGACGCCCGCCACATCGACGCGCTCCGGCAACACGGGCAATGAAGGTGCGGGCCGGTCTGACCGGCGGCGAAGATCATCCATCAGGTTGATCAGTGACCGATGTCCGTCGCGGGCAACCATCTCGGCGTCGCCGCGCCGAAATTCGTCATTAAAGATCTCCAGCGACAGCGGCCCGTCATATCCGGTGGCATAAAGCGCGTCCATGAACGCCGGCAGATCGAGATCGCCCTCGCCGGGCATGTTTCGGAAGTGGCGTGACCAGTAAAGAAGGTCCATGTCGATGGCCGGCGCGTCAGCCAGCTGCACAAAGAAGATCCTGTCACCGGGAATGGTGCGGATGCTGTCCGGGTCGAGCTTGCGGCCAAGCGTATGGAAGCTGTCAAGGATCAGGCCGACATTCTCGTGATCGGCGCGGCGCACCACTTCCCAGGCATCACGGTGGTCATTGATGAACCGTCCCCAGGCAAGCGCCTCATACCCGACCCGCACTCCATAGCTTTTTGCAATTTCGCCAAGTTCCTGAAAGTCATCGGCGCAGCGGTCGATCCCGCCAAGCCCCGCTGGATGTACCGACGAGCAGATCAGCATCAGGTCGGTGCCAAGTTCACACATCAGGTCGAATTTGTGGCGCGCCCGCGAAAAGGCGCGCTGTCTCAGGGGCCCCTCAGGCAGGCCTTCAAAATCGCGGAACGGCTGGAACAATGTGATCTCCAGCCCTTGATCAGCCACCATCTTGCGGACATCCGCGGGGCTCAGGTCAAAGCTGATGAAGTCCTGTTCGAAAATCTCGATGCCGTCAAAGCCGGCCTTGGCGATCGCGGCGAGCTTCTCGCCAAGGTCACCTGCAATCGAAACGGTGGCTGTCGATGTCTTCATCTGAAGTTCTCCTGCTTTGCCGTTAGCCTGACCACGCGGCCGCGCCCTGCAACGCTCAGATATCCACCCAGGACCCGCCGGCCGCGTTCGACCGGACAGCCGCCTCAATAAACCGCACACCTGTCACGCCATCGCCGATGCGGGGATATCCCAGCCAGTCATCCGGCTGCTCCAGCCCGTCACGCCGCGCGCCGACAGCGAGGGCAAATTCGGTGTAGAGGTTGGCCCAGGCCTCGATCAGGCCTTCCGGGAAGCCTCTGCCGGTCCGCACGAACCTTTCTGTTCGCGGGGACAGCCCGTGGCCATGTCCGCGTGTCAGGGTCTGGTCAGGCTGTCCGAAGATGTTGAGCCTGAGCCGGTCACACTCTTCCATGTCCCATTCAAGCCCGCCAAGGCTGCCGAAAATACGCAGGCGCAAGCCGCCGCGATTGCCGGGGGCCTGACGTGTCGCCATTAATGTCCCGGGCACGCCGCCGTCATACCTGACCGCCATGAAGGCGGTGTCCTCAAGCGGCTTGGGCGCGCCGCACACATGAAAATCCGCGCGCAGTCCGGTCATCGCCAGGCCGCTGACAAACTGGGCCAGATGGGCCGCATGGGTTCCGATATCCCCGACACAGCTTGTCGGTCCGGAAATTTTCGGATCAAGGCGCCATTTCACATGCGGCGCATCAGCAGCATTGTCGGGCGTCATCCAGTCCTGCATGAATTCGACATGGATCTGGTTGATCCGGCCCAGAACGCCTGAGGCCACAATTTCGCGCGCCTGGCGGATCATCGGATAGCAGGACATGGTGTAGCAGACGGCGAACACCAGCCCCTTGTCTCCCGCGAGCCTCTCCAGCTGTTCCGCCTCGGCGAGAACATTCGTCAGCGGCTTGTCGCAGATGACATCGATGCCGGCTTCGAGGAAGGCCGCCGCAGCTGCGAAATGCGCATGGTTCGGGGTGGTGATCATCACCGCGTCAATGCCGTCGGCACGTGCGGCTTCCGTGACTGCCATCGCCTGAAAATCGGCATAGGAGCGGTCCGCGGCGACATTCCACTCTTCACCGCGCTGCTGCGCCCTGGCCGGATCGGATGAAAAGGCGCCGGCGACAATGTCCCAGCGGTCAGTCATGCGGGCGGCCATGGCCTGTGTCTGCGAAATCCGGCCGCCCCCGACAACACCCAGCCGCAGGCGGCGGGTCTGGCGTGGGAATGGTTCGTCAAAATCGATACTGCCGGGAAGAATGGCCATGCTGGATCTCCTAGAGCTGTGGCGGCGATGCGCCGTCCGGCAGCATCTCGACCGCCATGAAGATCGATGGCGTGATGGTTTCGAACTGATGCCAGGGATAGTTGCCCTGATCGTCATACATCGGCCGGTGCGTGGTGCCAGGCGCCATCGGCTCCTCCAGATAGAGGGTGTCGACGTCGCGCTCGCGGCACTGCTGCATCTTGCCGAACCCGACAATCTGCGTGTGCACCTCGCGGAACCCGGGAACCGGGCAGAAGGCATGGTCGCGGTGAAGCCCGACATTCAGTGGCACCGTCGCCGAATGGTACATCGTCACCCCGATCCGCCCGACCCAGATTTTGGGGGACATGTAATGGCCGATGCCGCGAAGCCGTTCCTCGCCGCGTACCTCGAACGCCGACGGCCAACTCCGGCGCACCTCTTCCATGAGGGCACCCTCGTCAGGGTGGTCGTCGAACCGCTCGACAAGAATGGCGTGCTGAACATTCTCGATGTCCGTGTCACGAAGGATGACGGACTGCAGGCTTCCCAGTGTCTGTTCGCGGATGCGGATCGGGCTGTCGGCCAGGTTCAGGACGATTGTGCGGCCGGTGATGTTCAGGCTGGCCTCGTGACTGACCATCGACACGGAAAAGAACGGTTCGGCGATATCAAGTTTCTGAACAGTCATCTTGGTCAGCCCGGAAAATTTTCTGGAAGAAGAGGGGGAATGGCGCAGCTGCTGGCGATATCGACAAAGCCACCCTGTTTCGGTGATTCCTCAATACCCAGCATGACCTCGAGAACATGCTGTGCCAGCTCGCCGCTGGCGCGTGGTGCCCGGCCTTCATTCAGCGCATGGGCCATTTCCAGCAGGCCGAGGCCGCGGCTGTTGGCATTGAAGCCGTGTGTGTTGTCGGCTTCAAGCCAGGCAGCAGGCCTGTTGGTCGGACGAGGCTGGAACTCCCACCGGCTCGTCTTGCGGGTGCGATACCAGACGGGGCCGTGAAAGTTGTTCGCGCCATGCACCGGGTCCGGGTCCGGAATGCAGATCGTTCCTTCGGTGCCGTAGATCTCGAACCGCGGGGTTTCGCTGTCCCATATATCAAAGCTGATGGTCATGTTGCCGATGGCGCCGGAGGCGAACTCCATCATCGACAAAGAGTGGGTGTCGACCTCGACATTCATCCATTCTCCGTGCCGTGGACCATTTTCGATCTGCCGCCTGTCGAAGGACCGGCTTGCCATGCCGCTGACCCGCCTGATCGGTCCCATCAGAAACACCATTGCGGTCAGGTAATAGGGGCCAAGGTCCAGCAGCGGCCCGCCCCCCGGCTGGTAGTAGAAATCGGGATTTGGATTGTGCCGTTCGACACCATGCGTTCCGACATGCGCCATGCAGCCGATCGGCGTGCCGATTACCCCGCTGTCGACGAGCTTGCGTGCTGTCTGCCAGCGTCCGCCGAGAAAGGTGTCGGGGGCATTGCCAACCGTCAGCCCTTTTGCGGCGGCAAGATCGAGGATGCGTTGCCCGTCTCGAAGCGTGGTCGCAAACGGCTTTTCAGAATAGACATGCTTGCCGGCTGCCAGGGCGGCCATGCTGACCTCGGCATGGACGGCCGGAATTGTAAGATTCAGGACGCAGTCGATGCTGTCATCGGCGATGATGTCCTCGGGGCTCGCCACCTTCGGGATGTCATATTGCACGGCCTTCCGGTGGCTCTCCTCAAGATCAAGGCTGCCACAGGCGGCGATGCTGATGTCAGGGAATGACGCGCATGTCTGCAGGTAGATATCGCTGATCCTGCCGGTGCCGATCAACCCTACATTCAATAGCGGGGCAGGTGCGCCATCTTGCGCGGCGTATAACTGGCCTGACGGAGCATTTTGCATGGGCCTAGTATCCAAGGCTGCGCGGCAGCCACAGAACCAGATCGGGGAACATGATCATAGCCAGCAAGGCGACCAGCAGCACCGCGAGGAAAGCCCAGATTTCACGAATGATCTCTGTCAGCGGAATCTTGGTCACAGCACTGATGACAAACAGCAGAATGCCGTAGGGCGGTGTGATCAGGCCGATCATGGAGTTCACGACAATAAGGACCCCGAAATGGACAAGATCGATCCCCAACGCGTTACAGGTCGGGATGAACAGCGGCACGATCACCAGAATGATCACGGTGGCATCCAGAACGCAGCCCAGAAGCAGGACCAGAATGTTCACCAGGAACAGGAACATCAGCGGGCTGATGTCGGCCCCGGCCAGCAGGGTCGAGATCGTCTGCGGAATATTCTCCTGAATCACCACATAGGTGAGAATCATCGAGGCGCCGATCACGAGGCCGACGGAGGCTGCCGATCGTGCGCTCTCGACAAACACCTCGTACAGCGTTCTCAGCTTCAATGCCCGGTACAGGCCGGCCGCGACGATCAGTGCATAGAGCGCAGCCACGGCGGCGGCCTCTGTCGGCGTGGTGACGCCGGAATAGATGCCGGTCAGCAGGATCACCGGCATCAGCAGGGCGGGCGTCGCCTTTGCCGTGACGCGCGGCAGCTCGCGGAGCGGCACCGCATCTTCCTGGCCGAAATCACGGCGATGCGATATCCAGGCGTTCATCCCCATCAGGACGACGCCCATCACAAGGCCCGGCACGATCCCGGCCAGAAACAGGCTGCCGATCGAGGCGTTCGAGACAAGCGCGTACAGCACCATCGGGATGGAGGGCGGAATGATCGGGCCGATGGTTGCCGTCGCGGCTGTGATGGCGGCGGCATAGCCGCGGGTGTAGCGCCCGCTCTTGACCATCATGTCGATGATGATCTTGCCAATGCCGGCGGCGTCTGCCACCGCCGAGCCGGACATGCCGGAAAAGATCAGGCTGGCCACGACATTGACATGACCAAGACCTCCCCGGAACCGGCCGACGAGGGCGACACAGAAATGCAGCAGCCGGTCGGAGATCGAGCCGGCATTCATGATATTGGCGGACACGATGAACAACGGCACTGCCAGAAGCAGGAACCCGTCGAACAGCCTCTGCACCATGGTTTCACCGGCAATGGCGATGTCCTGGCCCGCAACACCCAGATAGACAATCACGCCGACGATGATGGAGTAGGCGACAGGCGTGCCGATGGCGGCCGTGCCGAACAGGGCAAGAAGGCCGAGGATCAGCTCCATGCTCATGACGCGTCCTCCCGATCCTCGTCGCCCGCCGCCGGCGCCCCGGTGCCGTCATCCAGTGCGGTAGCAGTCCTGGCAAGCATGAAGCCGCGCCACAGATAGCGCAGCGTGATCACGATCATCAGCAGGATATAGGACGCGAACAGCCATTTGATCGGGATCTTGTCACCGGTGACAGGAACACGGAGCGTCTGGATCTTTTTCAGCTCCATAAGCCGGCTGCCGAAAATCGCATCCCAGGTCGGGCCGAAGGAATACAGCATGGCAACAACCATGATCAGCGCCGTCGCCATGGCGAAATAGCGCTGCCATGAGCGTGAAAGAGCCTGAAAAAAGACATCAAAGGCGACATGGTCGCTTTCACGGACAAAGAACGCGCAGCCGAAGAAGATGAGCCAGACCCAAAGAAGTGAAATCAGATTGACGGTCCAGCCGATCGGCTCGAGCGCCATCATCCAGTCATGGATGGGCGGGATCGGCATCAGCCAGGCGATTTTCGGGGCGTAACGGGTAAAAATCTGCAGCAGGAAAATGATAAAAATCGCCGCCAGTACCATGGCGGCGATAAATTCTGCGACGCGGGAGACTCGTTTAAGAATTGTCTCAAACATAAGGGTCTCCCGCGCCGCTTCAGGTCAATTTAGTTGCCCAGAGCGTTGATTTTCTCCAGTACGCCTTCAGGCCAGCTGGCGGCGAACTCGCTGCCAACATACTGGCCCTGAACGTGGGTGCGGAAGGCATCCAGATCAGGGGTGTAGATTTCAACGCCGTTGCTGCGAATAAAGTCAGCCAGATTGTTTTCTTTATCAAGCTGCTTCAGGCGGCCATAGGCGGCAGCGGCATCCGCGGCGCGCTGAACGGTCATCTTCTGGTCTGCCGACAGGCTGTCCCAGGTCTTCTTCGAGAAGGCGATGTAGTTCAGGTCGACAAGGTGCGATGTCAGGGCGATCTGCTTGGTTACCTCGTAGAACTTGGCGTCTACAACGGTTGGCAGCGGGTTGTCCTGACCGTCGACAGCGCCCGAAGACAGGGCGGTGTAGACTTCGGTGAATGCCATCGGAGTCGGCGCTGCACCGAGTGCCTTGCCAAGGAACTGCCAGGCGTCGGTGCCGGGCATCCGCAGGTTTACACCCGCCAGATCTGCCGGGGTCATGACATTCTTCTCGTCACGCGAGAAGCGCAGGTTCACGTGGCGACGGCCAAGATACATGACCGACAGCAGCTTCACGCCAAGCTCGTCTTCCACCTTCTTCTTGAACGGGTCCATCAGCGGGTCGTTGAAGACGCGAACCTGGTGGGCCGCATCCTGATGGACATAGCCGGTTGCGAAGATCGAGAACTCGGGGAAGAACTGGGCCAGTTCCTGTGCCGAAGCAATCGACATGGTCAGGTTGCCACGGCTGATGGCGTCAAGCTCGGTGCCCTGTGCGAACATGGAGCCGTTGTAGCCCGGCTTGTAATCGGCGAAGCCTGCTACCATCGGTGCGAACACCTCGGCCATCGCGACCGAACGCTGGTCGGTCTCGGAGCCGGAAGTTGCAAGGGTGAAGGTCATGTCTGCTGCTGCGGCAGGTGCTGCACCTGCAGCGAACATGCCGACCGCAACAAGCGCGGACATGGCCGTGCGACGGTTCATTTTGTGGATCATCGTTTTTTCCTCCGTAAGGTTGATGATACGACGCCTGTCACAGCGCCAGGTTGGTTTTGTCTGGCTTGTTTGCTTCACTGTTTTCAGAATCCCGCGAGAATTCCGCCAACTCTTGATGGCCGGATCTGTCAGCCAGTTGGATTGTTTGGCCAGTCTTCGCGGCAATCTGGATTGCTTCGATAACGGCCAGGGTGCGCAAGCCTTCGCGCCCGGAAACTTGAGGAGTGGTCTCGCCACGAATAACGCTGGCGAAATGGTCTATCTGGTTGATCAGCGGATCAGACCGGTCACAGTCGACAATATCGGCCGAAATCGGCGACCACCAGTCGCGCGCCTGATCGTGGGTCCAGAGCGCCAGATCAGGGACTGAAAGAGAGCCTTGCGAACCGCCAATCTGGTAAGCGCTCTGCCCGGTAAAGGGGTAGACGGGATATTCGCGCGAGGTGAATTCCCAACTCCAAGGCGCAACAATACTGTCGGATACCGACACCGTGCCGATGGCGCCATTGGTAAATGTGATTAGCGCCGCCGCCACATCTTCATTGTCATAACCGCGTGAAGACCGGTTGGCCTGAGCCTGAACCTGAATGATTTCTCCGCAAAGGTGCCGGATCAGGTCAATGTCATGAACAAGATTGACCGATACCGGGCCCGCGCCTTCGCGTTTGCGCCAGGGTGCTATGTCGAAATAGCTGTCAGGCTTATAGAACCAGCAGGTTGCATGAACCGACTTTACGTCGCCGATCCGGCCCTCGCTGATCATCGCATGCGCCTTCTGGATAATCGGGTTGAAGCGCCGGTGGTGTCCCACCATCACCGGCACATTGGCCGCCTCGGCGTGCTTTACCAGGGCCTCGCCTTCAGCCAGATTGTCTGCAAGCGGTTTTTCAATCAGAACAGGAATGCTGGCATCAATGCACAGCCGACCCTGAACAGCATGAAGAGTTGTCGGTGTCGCGAGGATGATGCCGTCCGGCCGATCCGCAGCTATCAGTTCGTCAAGCGTGTCGAAATGGGGCACAGCTTCGTCAGCAGCTCTGTTTCGGCTATCTGCGCTCGGGTCGGCAACAGCGCACAGTTCCACGCCATCTACCTGACGGATTGCTCCGGCATGGCGAAGTCCTACCAGCCCCAAGCCGGCTATGGCGATGCGCAGCGGCCTTGCTGACTCGCACTGGCTTTTTGACGTCGACCCCAAATTTGTCCCCAAATGGTCGTCATCCAATTTTGTATTGCGCGCCGGTTTGTATTACGCGTCGGTGCGCCCGATGCGGTGGTTGACGTACCCAAATCCCATCACCTGAACATCGGTCAATAATATAAATATCATATATTTTTTAAATTCAATGAAAATATGATTGAATTGTGATTCATCATGAGTGGGCGTATTGTGAGCCCCTCTTTGGATCAAAGTCTTGCAAGAGCGGTTCCCGAATTGATGCATAACGACCATGTCAAACCGACCCTACTGAACAAGGAACCGCAGAGCACTGTTGGTCACTCGACTTACGAGCGCATCAAGCACGACATCATCTTTGGTAATCTGGCGCCCGGAACAAAGCTTAAGCTGGACGGGCTGAAAACGGTGTATGCCGCCAGCGTCTCGACTCTGCGCGAAACCCTGAACCGCCTGGCAAGTGACGGTTTCGTGTCAGCCGAGGAGCAGCGCGGATTTTTTGTCACTCCGGTGTCGAAAGATGATCTGAGCGAAATCGCCAACTTGCGGATTTTGCTGGAGTGTCATGCCCTTCGGGAATCTGTCGAGAACGGAGATACCGATTGGGAAGGCGATCTGGTTGCGGCTCACCACAAGCTGCATCTTATGGAACGCCGGATGAAGAGCGGCGATGAGACGGAAAAGGAACTTTGGAAACGCTATGACTGGGAATTCCATCTGGCGCTGATCCGAGCCTGTAATTCGAAGAATATGCTCGAGCTTCATGCGGTTCTGTTCTGGAAATACCTGCGATACCAGATGCTGGTCCTGACCTATCGCGGTGATGAAGCGGCCCAGGAACACAAGGATATTTTCGATGCTGCCCTGGCACGCGACAGCGAAGCCGCCGCGCGTCGTCTGGAAGAGCATATAACCAACGGGTTGGTTCACACGCTCGATGCGATGTGAGCCGAGGCAGACCTGCTAGCCCGTCTCGGCAATGCGTTGGCGCCACATCTCGGTGCCCTGTGAAATCTTGTCGAGCACGGCTTCCAGACCCCAAAAGGTTGTAAGAATATCTCCGCTCACGGCGCGACTGTGGTCACTTTTGAAAGTGCCGAGCCGCTTGTGATGGAGTTTGGCGAGCTTTGGGTATCCCATCGGTTCGCTGAGAGCCGCCAACGCAAGAAATACTGCAAGCTCGTCTGCCAGTTCCCTGTGGTCCGGACCTTCATCCTGAAGCCACCTGTACAGGTCGGGATGGAAATTGTTGAACACGCCGCAGAACCCGCCTGCGCCTAATGTTAGCGCCTGATGTGCAATGGCTGCGTTGGCATTGCTGATCGCAAGCGCACTGTTTTTTGCGAGCCGCATCCGGTGCCTGACGGTATCGAGATCGCATGACACATCCTTCAGGAACACAAATTGTGGGTCATCACAGAGATACTGTACTTCTGCATCGGTCAGCAGCCTGCGATAGGGCGCCGGACATTCATACATGCCGAGCGGGAGCGAGGATGGCAGGGCGGCCTTCAACCCGTCTATGGCATCGCGCAGTTGATCGCCGCCGGCTTTTTCCGGATCCAGCCGGTTGCTGACCATGACAAGGCAGTCGATGCCTGTGTCGGCGATGGTGGCCAGCTCGTAGGCCTGTTCGGATTGAGCGTCTGCCACATGTCCGGAAGCAAGGACGGGGACGCGGCCAGCGACCTGTTTGGCTGTGAAGGCTGAGAGGTCGCGGCGCTCTTCGAGGGTCAGATGCTGCATCTCGGATGACTGGCAGACCGCAAACAGCGCTTGCGCACCATGCGCAATATACCATTCGATCAGGTTTTCCAGACCG
>WTIL01000020.1 GCA_011522725.1 Rhodospirillaceae bacterium | reverse complement strand
ACATACTCGGCAACGACGAGCGAAATCATCAGGCCGGTGACCACGGCGGTGGCAATGCCGAACCACACGCCCATCACGCCGGCATGGAACAACATCACATAGACGTAGACGAAAAAGGCGACGCCGAACGCCTGGCGGTAGACACCGATCCAGAAGGTCCAGATCGGGCGCTTCAACGCCTGCAGGAAGGAATTGATCGCAAACAGCATCATGTAGACCGGGAGAATGAAGCCGTCGACCCGCAGATAGCTTACGCCGATCGCAATCACCTCGGGATCGGGCGTGAAGGTACGCATCAGCAACGGCGACGCGAAAAACAGGATCGGGCAGGCCACCGCCATGAACATCCATCCGAATTTCCAGCAATCGAACAACGCCTGGCGCACGCGGTCATGCTTGCCAGCCCCGTAGTTCTGCGCCGCAATGGGAAGCAGCGCCCCGGTCAGGCCGAACACCGGCAACAGGAACAGCTGCTCCACCCGCAGGGCCACACCATAGGCGGCTACCGCCGCTGTGCCGAAGCTCTTCAGATAGAACTGCACAATAAAGCCCGCCGACATCATCACGAACATCGTCATGGTGACGGGAAGCATCTGCTTCGTGATGTCGATATAGGTGCTCTTCTCGGGCCGGAAACAGGACCCGGTCACACCATCCATCAATTCCGTTTGCATCAGGCGATAGGCGACATAAACCATAACGCCGGTCTGCGACAGGACGGTGGACACGGCGATTCCGTTGAAACCGATGCCGTCCCAGATCCCGGGGATGCCGAATACAAGAACAGGGTTCAAAGCGATATTGGCGAAAAAAGCGGCGATCTGCGCTCTCTGCATCGACACCGTATCGCCCTGTGACTGCAGCAGGCCATTCAGGCCGAACGACATGACAAATGCCGGCAAGGCCAGGATCAGGACCAGAAAATACTGTGTTCCCGCGTCACGATAGGCGCCTTCGGTCGAAACGAGCTTGATCAGCTCCGGGCCGGCGAACCATGCCGCGACCATCAGCAGCAGCGAGATAATGATACCGAAACAGATTCCACGTGCCGCGATCAGCCTTGCTTCCTCGCGCTGACCCGCGCCGATGGCGTTGCCGGCGAGTGCGGTCATCGCCGCCGACAGGCCGAAACCGAAGGTGATGAACAGGAAGAAGGCCTGAAACGAAATGGCGAGGCCGGCCTGCGCCGCGGTCCCGATCAGGCCGGCAAAAAACACATCGACGACATTGTAGAGGGTGGTGAAGACCATGCCGATGGCGGCCGGCACCGCCAGTCGCCGGAAATGCAGCGGCAGCGATCCTGTCGTCAGGTCAAAGGTTTGTGCCATAAGATTTTGCCTCGGCCATCGTCGAACCAGCAAATATCCGGATCATCGGGCTCGGTTCGCGGGGCGCAGCGGACTATGCGCCCGATCGGTAGCAAAGTCTATCGAAAGCGGCCGGCTGACAGCCGCCCACGGATGACGGTCTGCAAAGAATTTCCTATTCGGCCGGCTGGCGGTCGAGCCTCTGGGCCTCGGACTGCACGGGCAGCAGGATTCCGGCCAGAACGACCATCACGGCAAGCCCGCTCATCAGGCTGAACAGTGCCGCCATTTCATATCCGGATTGCAGGATCACGCCGCAAATCGGCAGCACGCTGGCCCCGATCATCAGGTTGATCATGAACTTTATACTCAGCACACGGGCGCGCCAGCTGTCAGGGACATACCGCGACAGGATGGTATCGGTGATCGGGATCTGCCCGAAGACGAAGCACATCGCGACCAGCATCGCAAAAAACAGGGCATAGTCGGTGAAACTTGCCGCCAGGGCGACGAAGATCACCTGGCCGACACCAACGGAAAACAGCACGTATTTCGGCGGCACCCTGTCGATCAGCCAGCCGACCCCGATCTGGGTGAAGGAGGCCGCCGCATAGACGATGGACGCCAGCAGGCCGGTCACCGCCACCGAGGTCGAAATGGCCGGAAGCGAAATCTCGAAATAGCGCGGCACGACAAAGGTCATGGCACCAAATATGAAACCGCCGCTGGCGGTCGACATCAGCATCGCGCCAAGCGCCATCTGCCAGCCGGGCGCAAAACCGGTCACACCCTTGGCCGCCTTCTTTGCCGCCGGGGCAGAATCCTCGACAAGCCGCAGCATGAACACCATGCCATAGGCGATACAGAAAAGCCCTGACGCCGCAAAGCACAGCCGCCAGTCACCGACTGTCAGCAGCACCCCGATGACAAGCGGCGCCGCGGCAACACCCATATTGCCGAACACCCCGTTGATGCCGAGCCGGAACCCGATGGCCCGGTTGCTCTTGATCAGCATGGCGATGCCGACCGGGTGATAGATCGCCGCGAAAACACCGATCAGGCCAATCGCCGCGCCGAGCTGCCAGACGGTCTGGGTCATGCCGGCAAGCACCGCGGCGATGCCGATGCCAAAATGGAAAATTACCATCATAAGCGAGCGCGAATAGCGGTCTGCCAGATGCGCGGCGACCGGCGCCATGGCCCCGAACAGCACAAAGCCTGCCACGCCAAAGACGATGATATCCTCATATCCAAGGCCGAAATGCCGCCCGGCGTCATAAGCCGCCTTGGCAAAGACCAGCATGATGAAATGGTCCAGAAAGTGGCTGATGTTCAGATATAGATCAGGAACAGTCTTGCCATTTATTGCTTTGAAAGCATGCATGAGCAGAGCCTCCCGGTTGACCATCGTGCCGCCACGGGAGATCGTATCCACCTTTCACCGGGTTGACCACACGGATTTCCTGCCGGACACCTGCCCTTGCAAGCTGCCCCAAAGGGACGGCGGAAAATATCAGGGTTGGTGCAGCAGGCAAAAGATGTTGTATCACTGTCCTGTCCGCATCGCTGGTATGATGTATTGGCGGGACGCGGGCAGAGCGGAGAGAGCAAAATGGAATGTTGTGGTCCGGGCTACGCCAGCCCAGCGGATGCCATCAGGGCGCCTCGGGAAAAAATCCTTTACACGATTGCCATCTATACCGGCACGGGCATCCAGAAGCCTGATTACCTGTGCACCATAGATGCCGACCCGGACAGCCCCACCTATTCGGAAGTGATCCACCGGCTGGAAATGCCTGGCATCGGTGACGAGCTGCACCATATGGGATGGAACGCCTGCTCGTCATGTTTCGATGACAGTTCGATGAGCCGCAGCTATCTGCTGGTGCCGGGCGTGCGCTCGTCCAACATCCATATCGTCGATACCGCCACCGACCCGCGGGCGCCGCGGCTTCACAAAGTCATCGAAGGTAGTGAAATCAAGGCAAGGACGGACCTGTCGGCGCCGCACACCGTGCATTGCCTTGGGTCGGAGATCATTATCTCCATGCTCGGCAATGCCAAGGGCGAGGCCCCGGGGGGCTACCTGCATCTGGACAAGGATTTCAACATCATCGGTCGATGGGAAAACTCGATGGGCGACATCCCGTTCGGTTATGATTTCTGGTACCAGCCCCGCCACAATGTGATGGCGTCTTCGGAATGGGCGGCGCCCAACACCTTCATGCCGGGGTTTGATCTGGAAGAGGTCGGGCATCTGAAATATGGCCGCCGCATTCATCTCTGGGATTTCGAGAAGAAGGAGCCGAAGCAGACCTTCTATCTGGGAGAGGACGGGCTGATCCCGCTGGAGGTGCGTTTCCATCACGACCCCGACAGCACCCACGGGTTTTGCGGCGCGGCGCTGTCGGCCAACATCATCCACTGGTGGAAGGACGAGGCCGGCGAATGGCAATGGGAAAAGATCATCGATGTCGATAACGAGCCGCACCCCGACTGGCCGATACCCGTTCCGGGCGTCATATCGGTGATCCTGCTGTCGATGGATGACCGGTTCCTGTATTTCTGCAACTGGCTGCATGGCGACATCCGGCAATATGACATTTCCGACCCGCATAATCCCAAACTGACGGGGCAGGTCTGGATGGGCGGGCTCTTGAACAAGGCACCCGAGGTCAATGGCGTGAAGGTTACTGGCGGTCCGCAGATGATCCAGCTGTCGCTGGATGGCAAGCGGCTCTATGTCACCACCTCGTTGTTCAGCACCTGGGACAACCAGTTCTATCCGGATATCCGCACCAACGGCGGATGCATGCTGATGGTCAATTGCGACACTGAAAATGGCGGAATGGAGATCGATCCCGACTTTGTCGTCGATTTCGGCAAGGAGCCGAACGGACCGTCGCGCTGCCATGAAACCCGCTACCCCGGCGGCGACTGCACAAGCGATATCTGGCTATGAAAACAGTTACGCTCGCCAACCGCGGCAACGCCAGCTATCAGGTCAGCGGCAGGCGGCCGCTTCTTGATGAGCTTCGCGATCAGGGGGTCGACCTTCCCTATGGCTGCAAATATGGCGGCTGCATCACCTGTGCGGCGAAGCTGATCGAGGGTGAGATAGACCAGCGGGCACAGGTCGCGCTGAACAACCGCCAGATCGCAGATGGCTATGTGATCCTCTGCGTGGCGCGGGCGCAAAGCGACTGCACGCTGGAAATCGGCACCGAAAGCCATGACAGGCTGTACCGCAATCCATTCCTTGACCCGCTGGAACCACACGAGTTAAAGGCTGACATCGCCTCGCCGATCAATGGACCCGCCCGCGGGAAGAGCTGACATGGACCATATGAACCACGCAGAACCGTACGACGATACGTATCTCAAGGACATCCTGTCATCGGTGAAGACTATCGCCATGGTGGGGGCCAGCCCTGACAAGACCAAGTTCAGCTATGGCGTGCTGCGCGTGCTTCATGAATCCGGCTATGACATGATCCCGATCAATCCGCGCCCCGGCCTCGAGGAGATCCGCGGCCTGAAGGTCTATCCGTCGCTGGAGGCGATTGACAGGCCTGTCGATATGGTCGAGGTGTTCCGCAAGTCCGAGGAGCTTCCTGCCATCGCCCGCCAGGCCGTGGCCATCGGCGCGAAAGTGCTGTGGGCGCAGATCGGCGTCTATAACGAGGACGCCGCGCGGATCGCCGAGAGCGCCGGCATCAAGGTGGTGATGAACCGCTGCCCGAAAATCGAGCTGTTCCGCCCCTTCTGGAAACCAAAACTGAACCTTGGCATCTGAGAACAGGGCGCCGGGGACCATCGGCGGCCGGGGCAATAGCCCTTCGCGCAAGATGGTCTTCTAGCGGGTCAGGAAGCCCTGCGATTGCAGGAATGCCAGCATGTGCGGGCGGCCTTCCTTGGCCAGCAGCCCGGCCATCTGGTCGGACCAGCCCTGGATCTTGATGTTCGCCGACCTGTTTGCGTAATAGGTTCGCATCTCCTCGTCATAGGCGGCGATCGCCTCATCCTCGCCGTCGGTGCTGTAGCTGTCTGTTTTCAGCGTGACCGAGACCGGCAGCCGCGGCTTTACCTCGGGGTCCTGCGCCGGATGACCGAGGCACAGTCCGAAGACCGGATAGACCTGCTGCGGCAGATCCAGCAATTCGGTCACCTTCGCCGGATCGTTGCGCAGTGCCCCGATGTAACAGATGCCAAGGCCCGCGGATTCAGCCGCGATGACGAGATTCTGCGCATAGAGCGCGGCATCCACGGTGGCGATGACGAACTGTTCGGTCAGCCCTTCTGCCGGGGTGCCGCCATGCTGCCGGCAGCACCGCATCGGACGGCTGAGATCGGCACAGAAGACGAGGAATTCAGGCGCCGTCTCGACATAGGCCTGGCCACCGGCGACATCCCGCAAGGCCACGCGCTTGCCGGGGTCGGTGACGCGGATGATGGTCACGCCCTGAAGAAAGCTCGAGCTGGCCGACGCCTGCGCCGCCTCGACCAGCCTTGTGAACAGGTCCGGATCGACCGGTTCATCGGTGAATTTGCGGATGGAGCGGTGGCTGGTCAGAAGGTCGATTGTCTGGTTCATCTTGAGGGTCCGGGATTGGTAACGACTCCTCTTGCTCTAGCCGATTTTGCCAAACGGTTCAAATTGACGACCCTCTCGTCAACACCCGGCACGGCGCGGCGATTTTGGCCGTTCCCCAGCGGCCCGACTGCCGTTACTGTGATCACCTGATGCCACAAGGGGCAGCACGGAGACCAGTTCATGCCGGACGAACAGCGCTCGGGGGCCACCCGCGACGGGACCGATAACGCAAACGGAACGCTCGCCGTCTATGTCTGGCGCGGTGACGGCACCGGCGGCGGCGAGCAGCGTTTCGACGTGCCGCGGCAGGACAGCCAGACCGTTCTCGATGTCGTCACCTGGATCCAGCAGCAGGCCGACGCCAGCCTGACCTACCGGTTCGCCTGCCGGGTGGGCATGTGCGGCTCATGCGCGATGATGGTGAATGACGAGCCGCGCTGGACCTGCCGCACGCATGTCGAGCGCGTGGCGCGCAATGGCGAGCTGCATATCGCCCCGCTTCGCAACCTGCCGGTGATCAAGGACCTTGTCACCGACATGGACCCGTTCTTCGACAAATGGGTGAAGGCGGAAGCCATCCACCACCCGTCGGCAGGACGCGACGACGAGTTTGCCGCCGTCACGCCGGACGATCCTGAGCGCATCGAGGCCAGCGCCGGCATCGAATGCATCAATTGCGCGATCTGCTATGCGGCCTGCGACACGGTTGCCGGCAATCCGGACTATCTCGGGCCGGCCGCCCTGCAACGGGCATGGACGCTCTATAACGACTCGCGCGACGATGGCGGCGATGCCATCCTTGATGCGGTATCCCGGTCCGGCGGCTGCCACAGCTGTCATTCGATGGGAAGCTGCAGCCATTATTGCCCGAACGATCTGGACCCGATGGGCGCCATCGCCGGGCTGAAACGCGCAACGGCGAAACGGTTCTTCGGCGGAGGACGCGGCTGATGCTGGAACTCAGGCTCTACATGGCGCAGCGCATCACGGCGCTGATCATGGCCCCGCTTGTAATCGGCCATATCGCGGTGATGATCTATGCCGTCCAGGGCGGTCTCAGCGCCGGTGAAATCCTGGGGCGCACCCAGGGAAGCCTGTCATGGGCGTTGTTCTATGGCAGCTTTGTCGTGGCTGTCTCGATCCATGGCGCCATTGGCGTGCGCACCGTCCTGTCGGAGTGGGCAGGACTTCGCGGCGGCGTGCTGAACGGCGTCTGCCTGGCGCTGTGCGCGCTGTTGCTGGTGATGGGGGGACGCGCCGTGTTGGCCGTCACCATGATATGAGCAGTGGCATGAACGGGGGCATGAACGGGGGCACGAACAGAGGCATGAGCAGGCAATCCGGCCGGGCGCCGGCACGTATCCGCGGCCACGCCCTGTGGTACGCGCATATCCTGCACCGCCTGTCAGGCGTGGGGCTGGCGCTGTTCCTGCCGCTGCATTTCTGGGTGCTGTCGCTTGCGCTGACTGATGTCGCAGCTCTCGACGGCTTCCTTGCCTTTACCGAACTGCCCATGGTCAAGCTGGCTGAATTCGGCCTTGTCTTCCTTCTCGCGGTGCATCTGTTCGGCGGCCTGCGGCTGATGGCGCTGGAATGGCTTCCCTGGCCGGCGCCGCACAAGACACTGGCCGCGGGCACCCTCGCCGTGTCAGCATTCCTGTCCGGCATTTTCTTCCTTCAGGCGATCTAGGGCATTTTGCGGATGAACGCACAGATTGACAGACATGACACCGACATCCTGATCCTCGGGTCCGGCGGCGCCGGACTGTTCGCCGCGCTGCACGCCCAGCAGAGCGCGCCCGCAGGCACGAAGATCACGCTTGCGGTCAAGGGGCTGATCGGCAAATGCGGATGCACACGCATGGTGCAGGGCGGCTACAATGTGGCGCTTGGCGGCGGCGACACGGTCGAGCGCCATTTCATGGACACGATCAATGGCGGCAAGTGGCTTCCCGACCAGGACATGGCTTGGCGGCTTTGCGAAACCGCCGTCGAGCGCATTCACGAGCTGGAGAACGAGGTCGGCTGCTTCTTCGACCGCAATCATGACGGATCGCTTCACCAGAAGGCATTCGCCGGCCAGACGGCGGACCGCACCGTCCATAAAGGCGACCTGACCGGCATCGAGATCATCAACAGGCTGATGGAACAGGTTCTCAGCCGGCCGGTGGAACGGCTTCAGGAACACCGCGCCATCGCCCTTGTCCCGTCAAGGGACGGCGAGGGGCTGGCGGGCGTGCTGATGATCGACATGCGCACCGGCAGTTTCCGCATGGTGCGGGCCAAGGCCGTGCTGATGGCGACCGGCGGCGGGCCGACCATGTATCGCTATCACACACCGTCTGGCGACAAGACCATGGACGGGCTGTCGATGGCGCTTCGGGCGGGGCTGCCGCTTCGCGACATGGAGATGGTGCAGTTCCATCCGACCGGCCTGCTGGCAGGCGATGACACCCGCATGACCGGCACGGTGCTGGAAGAAGGGCTTCGCGGGGCCGGCGGCATCCTGCTGAACGGCGATGGCGAGCGGTTCATGTTCGGCTATGACGAGCGCGGCGAGCGCGCCACGCGCGACATTGTCAGCCGCGCCATCTATGACGAGATGCGCAAGGGCAACACCACCCCGCAGGGCGGCGTCCATATCGCCATGTCGCATCTGGGGCCCGAAAATGTCGCGCAGAAATTCGCCGGCATGGTGAAGCGCTGCGCCGATTGCGGCTTCGACCTTGCTGGCGGCCTTGTCGAGGTGGTGCCGACGGCGCATTACTTCATGGGCGGCGTTGTCGTCGATACCGACACGCGGACCGCCCTTCCCGGCCTCTATGTCGCCGGCGAGGATGCTGGCGGCGCGCATGGCGCCAACAGGCTGGGCGGCAACGGTGTCGCCAACTCGACCGTCTATGGCGGCATCGCCGGCGATGTGATGGGGCGCGATATCGCGCTGCAGACCAGCCTTCGCGACCCGGACGAGACGGTCATCGAGGCCGAGGTGGCGCGCGCCATGCACCCGGCCGGACGGTCGCAAAGCGGCCAGGTTCAGGGCGATATCCACGCGCTGCGCCGCGAGCTGCAGAATGTGATGTGGGACGATGTCGGCGTGATCCGCACCAAGACGGGCATGACCGGCGCGCTGGCCAAGCTCGACGCCATCGAGGATGAACTGATGCAGACCGGCATCGCCGGCGGCAGCCTCGCCTTCAACCTGACCTGGCACGACTGGCTCAACATGCGGTCTCTTGTCGAGATTTCGCGGGTCATCACCCATGCCGGCATCGCCCGCGAGAACTCGCGTGGCGCGCATTACCGCGAAGACCATCCCGATGTCGGCGAGCTGGCGAAATCCTATTTCACCAAAGTGCGGATGCAGGATGCCTCTCTCGAGGTGACGCGCGAGCCGGTTCGCTTTACCATCGTGTCGCCCGGACAGACCATCCTGCCGGACGGCGAGCCCGAGACCCTCGTCGCGGCCGAATAGCCTGTCGTCACAGCTGGGAGGCAGACATGATCCCGATAGATGTCATCGAGTCGACGGCGAACGAGCTGATGGCGAAGGCCGCCATCGAGATTCCAGACGACTACCTGACAGGACTGAAAAAGGCCGCCGACAGCGAGGATGGCGACCTGTCCTCCTATGTGCTGCGCGCCATGCTCGACAATTACGTCGCCGCCAAGGAAGACGGACGGGCCATGTGCGGCGATACCGGCACCCCGCGCTGGTATGTGAAGATGGGCAACGAGACGACGATCGAGGGCGGCCCGATCGCGCTGGAGGCGGCGCTGCGCCGCGCCACCGCCGATGCCACGGCGAATGTGCCGCTGCGCCCGAACCGCGTGCATCCGCTGTGGCGGACCGACCATGACAACAATGTCGGAATCGGCGCGCCGGAAATCGAATATGGCTACGAGCCCGGCGGAGAATGGATCGACCTGATCACGGTTCACAAGGGCGGGCTGTTCGGCACCGACTACAGGATGCTGTTCCCCTCCGACGGGATCGAGGGCATCAAGCGTTTCTATCTCGACAGCCTCGTCGCCTTCGGCAAGCGCGGCCTTGCCTGCCAGCCGGCCATCATCGGGATCGGGCTTGGCGGGGCCAAGGACAGCTGCATGGTTCTCGGCAAGCGCGCCGCCTGCCTGCGCACCGTCGGCGACCGCAACAGCGACCCGCGCATCGCCGCGCTCGAGGACGAGCTGAAGGAGCTCGGCAATTCCATCGGCATGGGCGCCATGGGATTTGTCGGCAAGCATATGGTGATCGACTGCAACATCGAGGTCGGTTACTGCCATACCGGCGGCATGCAGATGTCGGTCCACGCCTTCTGCCTGTCGTCACGCCGCGCGGTGGCGCGCATCTTCCCGGACGGGCGTGTCGAGCACCGCACCGATCCGGACTGGTTCACCCCCTATCAGCGACGGGAGACGGTCGAATGGGACCTTCCAGCGGGCCACGCGAAATCCGCCTGAGCACGACGCCTGACAAGGCCGATCTCGACGCGCTCGAGCTTGGCGACATTGTCTGGCTTGACGGGCTGATCTATACCGCGCGCGAGGGCGTCTACATGCGCGCGCTGGATGAGGGCGCGCCGCTTCCCATCGACCTGCCCGCCGCCAGCGCGGCGAACTTCCACTGCTCGCCCGCCGCCAATATCCGTGATGACGGCAGCTTTGATCTCGGCGCGGTGACGGCCACGGCCTCTTTCCGCTTCGCCAAATGGCTGCCGCGCTGGATCGAGAATGCAGGCGCGCGGCTGATCATCGGCAAGGGCGGCATGTCCTCGAAGGATTACAAGGACTATTTCGTGCCGAACGGTGCGATCTACCTGTCCACCGTCGGCTATGGCACGGGCGCGCTGCTGGGGCGCGGGGTCGAGGCGGTGGAGGCCGTCCACTGGCGCGACGAGCTGGGGCTGGCACAGGCGATGTGGGTGATTCGGGCGAACCGGATGGGCCCGTTCATCGTCGCCTCGGACAGGACCGGCGCCTGCCTGTTCGAGCGCGAGAACGCCAAGATCGCGGCGAATCTTGAAAAGGTCTATGAGGGCACAAAGCCGGCCGTGCTGAAACGCCTCGGCGAGACAGACGACCGCTCCGACGAGATGATCGGCTGACCAGCCATGGCATCGAAACTTGATTTCGACGGTGTGAGGCTTCCGGTTGACGGGGCCGAGGCGGTCGAGGTCATGACAGGTATCCTGACCGGTCTCGGATGCGACGGGCGGGTGGCCGACGCCATCGCCGAGCATCTGGCAGACGCGAGCCTGTGCGGGGTCGAATCCCACGGGGTCATGCGAATCCTGCAATATGCGCGGCAGTTCCGGAGCGGCTATATGTCGGCCGCCGGCAAGGCGC
>WTIL01000098.1 GCA_011522725.1 Rhodospirillaceae bacterium | reverse complement strand
CCAGCCCGCCTTTCGATGTCGAATAAGCCGACAGGAAGCTCTGCCCGACATGCGCCGAGGTCGACAGGATGTTGACCATGGAGCCCGGCTTGCCGGTTTCCAGCAGGTGGCGCACGACGCCTTGCATCATGAAGAACGGGCCGCGTACATTGATCGCCATATGCCTGTCGAACAGTTCCGGCGTGGTGTCGGTCAGGCTGCCGCGCGATGTGTCGGCGGCGGAATTGACCAGCGCGTTGACGTGGCCGTGATGATCAATGGCGGCGGCGACAGCCGCCTCGCAATCCGCCGTGTCGGCGGCGTCGCAGGCAACGAACAGGCAGTCAGCCCCGGCATCGCGAAGCTGCGCTGCCGCGGCCTCGCCGCGGTCGGCGTTGCGGCCGGTGATGGTCAGCCTCGTGCAGCCCTGCCTGATCAGGCATTCGGCCACGGCCATGCCGAGCCCCTGGGTGCCGCCAGCGATCAGGGCGCTGGTGCCGCTGTTATCAACCATTGTCAGTTGCTTCCCACATCGACCCACTGGCCGCTCAGTGATGATTTGTCGACCGCGTCCATCACCTGCTCGATGACCAGCCCGTCATTGAAGGACGGCCATGCGGCCTCGCCGGTCTCGATCGACTTCAGAAGCTCGTGCAGCTCGCAGATTTTCACATCCATATAGCCGAGGCTGTGCCCGCCATTCGGCAGGAACGCGGAATAGGGCGGGTGATCCGGGCCGGTCAGGATGGTGCGGAAGCCGTCCGTGGCCGGATCGTCCTGGCGGGTGAAGAGCTTCAGCTCGTTCAGCCGCTCCTGTTCGAAGATGATGGTGCCCTTGGTGCCGTGTACTTCCCAGCGAAGGCCGCATTTGTATCCCCAGGTGACGCGGCTGGCGCCGATGTGGCCGTGCACGCCGTTCTCGAACTGCACAAGTGCGGCAACCATGTCGTCATTGTCGACCGACTTGCGGCTGCCCTTGTTCTGCGGATCCTCACGCTCGCCATGGACAATGGCGATGTCGCCGACAACACGCTTGATGGTCGAGCCGGTCAGGTAGTGCGCGACGCTGATGACATGGCTGAGAACGTCGCCATTGGCACCGGTGCCCGACTGGTCGCGCGACATGCGCCAGGACCAGGGACGGTCGCCATCGGCCTCGTTATCGACGTCATAGCGGCAGAAGAAGGCGGCGACCCGGCCGATAACACCGGATTCGATCAGGCGGCGTGCGTGGGTGACGGCCGGATTCTTGGTGTAGTTGTAGCCGATGATGGTTCGGCCGCTGCTGGCGGCGGCGGCATCGGTCATCGCCTGCGAATCGGCAAGAGATGTCGACATCGGCTTTTCACACCACACATGTTTGCCGGCTGCGAGCGCCGCAATCGAGATTTCGGCATGCGTGTCGTTCGGCGTGCAGACGGACACAAGTTCGACCGCCGGGTCGTTCACCACCGCCCGCCAGTCATCGGAATAGCGGCTGAATCCGAGGTCGGTGGCGCGCTGCGAGGCGCGCTCCGGGCTGAGGTCGCAAACGATTTCCAGCCGTGGCCGGAGCCCGGTCCCGAAGACTGAAGCCGAGGCGCTGTAAGCGATTGAGTGGGCCTTGCCCATGAAGCCGGTGCCGATGACCCCGATGCCGATTTCCTTCATAACAGTCTCCAGATGTGCCGTAGGACAATGTGACGCAACATGTGGTCGCTTATGCCCGTCTGATAAGCAAGATGAAAAATGTCGCGCAGGCCATTTTGGAATATTTTTTCTAGATCGCCTCTTTACATGTGATCTGGTCCATTTAGTGTTTTGGTCTTCGGGGGAAGTATTTCATTACACATAAATTCCCCTTTTAACCTTTGGAGGAATCAATGAAGAAGCTGCTTCTTGCGCTGTCTGCTGCCGTCCTGTTCTCGGGCGCTGCCCAGGCAGAGCGCTACGTAATGGTTACCCACGGTGAGGGTAAAGACCCGTTCTGGCCTGTTGTCCAGAAGGGTGGTGAGGATGCCGCTCGTGCCGTTGGCGCCGAGTTTGAATACATCTTCAACCCGTCGGGCGACATGGGCGATATGGCCAAGTCGATTGCCGCTGCCGCCGCGACCCAGCCTGATGGCATGGTTGTTTCGCTTCCGGATCCGGATGCACTCGGTCAGGCCATCAAGGACGCCGTTGCTGCCGGTATTCCGGTCATCACCATGAACTCCGGCCTGGAGTCGTCCAAGGAAGTTGGCGCCCTGATGCACGTTGGTCAGCCCGAGTTCCTGGCTGGTCAGGCTGCCGGTTCGCGTGCCAAGGCCGAGGGTGCAACCAAGGCTCTGTGCTTCATCCAGGAAGCCTACAACACCGCGCTGAACGACCGTTGTAACGGTTATGGCGAGTCGGTCCCGACCAAGCTGGTAGACAGCTCGAACGACCCGGCCACCATCCCGACCCGTGCGGCTGCCGGCCTGCAGGCCAACCCTGACATCGACGCTGTCCTGTCGGTAGGCCCGCATGTCTGCGTTGGCGTACAGCAGGCCATCGACGAGCTGGGCATGTCTGTGCACCACTCCTGCTTCGACCTCAGCCCGCCGGTCATGGACATGATCAACGCTGGCAAGGTCAAGTACACCATCGACCAGCAGCAGCGTCTGCAGGGCTACATGCCTGTCATCACTCTGCACCTGTACAACACCGGTGCAGGCCTGCTCCCGGGTGCAAACATCCCGTCGGGCCCTGGCTTTGTTGACAAGTCGAACGCCTCTTCGGTTGCGGCACTTGCCGGCG
>WTIL01000101.1 GCA_011522725.1 Rhodospirillaceae bacterium | reverse complement strand
ATTTCAAATTTGGTGTGCCGTCTACCTCACTTCGGGCCGTGTTGGAGGATAACATCACGAACCTTCGTGTTGAGATGTTCCTCGCCGGCAAGCATCACTCGCCAGATTACTCCCGCGATTGGCTAAATCACCTGATTGCCCTTAAAGACGACATAGAAGAGGCAGCGGGTGCGCCACTGATCTGGGAAAACCCGGAAAAGAATGTCGAAATATCAATTAGCTATGAGCCTGAACCTGTCAACCTTGACAATTCGATATCGCGAGAAGCGACGATAGGACAGATCTATGACAAGGTTCATCGCCTTGAACTTGCCTTCCGTCCGCATATCGAAGCGTTTGTCGAGACACACGGAACACTCTGACCCCTTCCCACCATGCGTTCCCTGTGGCACATCTGATGCCATGAGTGACTCATCGAAAACCACCGGTGCCGGGCCCGACGCCGGACCTGATACCCCGTCCATCGCTTTCGCTGACCGGGTGTCGCGCATCGCGCCCTCGCCGACGGTGGCGATCTCGTCGCTGGCGCTCGACCTTCGCACCGCCGGGCGCGATGTCATCGGCCTTGCCGTCGGCGAGCCCGATTTCGAGACCCCGCCGCATGTGAAGGAGGCCGCGATCCGCGCCATCCATGACGGCCACACCCGCTATACCCAGGTCGACGGCATCCCCGAGCTGAAGGAGGCGGTCGCCGAGAAATTCCGCCGCGAGAACGGGCTCGACGTCAGCGCCGCCAACATCTCGGTCGGCACCGGCGGCAAGCAGGTGCTGTTCAACGCGCTGATGGCGACGGTGCAGGCCGGCGACGAGGTGATCATCCCGGCCCCCTACTGGGTCAGCTTCGCCGGCATCACCGAGGTGGCCGGCGGCACGCCCGTCTTCCTTGCCAGCGGCTTTGCCGACGGGCTGAAACTGTCGCCCGAACGGCTCGAGGCGGCGATCACCCCGCGTTCGCGCTGGGTCATCATCAACAGCCCGTCGAACCCGACTGGCATGGGCTACAGCGCGGACGAGCTGCGCGCCTTCGCCGATGTCATCCGCCGGCACCCGAATCTGATGGTGATCTCGGACGACCTCTACGAGCATCTGACCTATGACGGGTTCGAATTCAGCACCATCGCCGGCCTCGCGCCCGACCTGGCGGACCGGGTGCTGACCCTGAACGGCGTCTCCAAATCCTATTGCATGACCGGCTGGCGCATCGGCTTTGCCGCGGCGCCGGTGCCGCTGGTGAAAGCCATGGCCAAGCTGCAGTCGCAATCCACATCCTCGCCCGGCAGCATCGCCCAGCATGCCGCCGTCGCCGCGCTGAACGGCCCGACCGGTTTCATCGCCGAGAACAACGCCGCCTTCGCCCGCCGCCGCGCCATGGTGGTGGCGGCGTTGAACGCGATGGACGGGGTCAGCTGCCCGGCCCCGGACGGCGCCTTCTATGTGTTCGCCGATATCTCGGGCCTGATCGGCAAGGCGCGGCCCGACGGCAAGGTGATCGCGAGCGACAGCGACTTCGCCGCTGCGCTGCTGGAACTGGCCGAGGTGGCGGTGGTCCCGGGGGTCGCCTTCGGCCTGTCGCCGGCCTTCCGGCTGAGCTTCGCCGCCGCCGATGATGTGCTGCAGACGGCGCTCGGCCGCATTGCCGAGGTCGTCGCCTCGCTCCGCTGATCCGCCCGGCTGACTTGCCCGGCTGACTTGCCCGAACCATTCGCCTTATCGCTGCCACATTGCCGGGGCAGGGTTTGCTCGTGATTTTCTGCGATCGCTGTGCACCGCGCACCGGCCGCCATTCCGTAACCCTAATCCACCCGTTATGAGGGAGACATGACCATGCTGATCAAGCAACGCCGGTCCTGGGAGCTGCCTGAATCCGCCGCCACATCCGAATCCGTCTATATGAACCGCCGCGAATGGCTGAAGGCCGCCGGCTTCGCCGGGCTCGGCCTCGCCACATCGGGCCTGATCGGTGGCGGCATGGCCGGCACCGCGATGGCCGCCATCGGCGGCTATCCGTTCCCGCGCAACGAGGATTATGTGCTCGACCGCGCGATCACGGACGAGGAGGACGCCACCACCTACACCAATTTCTACGAGTTCGGGTCCTCGAAGAACATCTGGAAGAAGACCCGCAAGATGCAGGCCGACCCGTGGGCCGTCACCATCGACGGCATGGTCGAGCAGGAGCTGACAATGGATGCCGAGGATCTGGTCGCCGCCATGGGCGGGACCGAGGAACGGCTCTACCGGCACCGCTGTGTCGAGGCCTGGGCGATGGCCGTTCCCTGGTCGGGCGTGCCGCTGGCGAACCTGATGAAGGTGGCGAAGCCGACCTCGGGCGCGAAATATCTGCGCATGGAAACCTTCCTCGACCCCAAGGTGGCGCCGGGCCAGAAACAGGCCTGGTACCCGTGGCCCTATGTCGAGGGGCTGACCATCGAAGAGGCGCAGAACGAGCTGGCCTTCCTCGCCACCGGAATCTATGGCAAGCCGCTGCCGAACCAGAACGGCGCGCCGATCCGGCTGGTCACCCCGTGGAAATACGGCTTCAAGTCGATCAAGTCGATTGTCCGCTTCACCTTCACCGACGAGCGCCCGGTCAGCTTCTGGGAAGAGCTCGCCGCCAAGGAATACGGTTTCTGGGCGAATGTGAATCCGGGCATTCCGCACCCGCGCTGGCCGCAGAAGACGGAACGCATGCTCGGCACCAACGAGCGCGTGCCGACGATGATCTTCAACGGCTATCGCGATCAGGTGGAAGGGCTCTACGC
>WTIL01000109.1:9482-39270 GCA_011522725.1 Rhodospirillaceae bacterium | reverse complement strand
TCGGCGAGGCCGACCCGCTCCACCCGGACCCCGGGCGGGAAGGCGGATGTCAGCCTTGTCGGAAGGCGGCTGTCCAGCATCACGAAGACGCCGCGGTCGGTGGCGCGCCGGATCAGCCTGCCGAAGGCCTGGCGCAGCTTCAGCCGCGTCACCCGGTCGACCCAGGCATCGCGTCCCTGCCATTCGGCGCGCGCCTTGAACAGGATGTCGGCCCGTGGCCATGGCATGCGGTCGAAGATGATCAGCCGCAGCGCCTCGCCCGGCACATCGATGCCGTCGCGCACCGCGTCGGTTCCCAGCAGGCAGGAATGCGGCTCCTCGCGGAAGATCTGCAGCAGCGTCTGAAGGTTCATCCTGTCGACATGCTGCGCATAGAGCGGCAGCCCTTCCGCCTCCAGCCGGCGCACCAGTTCCGGATGCACGGCACGAAGCCGGCGGATGGCGGTGAACAGCCCCAGCGCGCCGCCGCCGGCCGCCAGCATCAGCGATGCCATCGCCGCCGCCGTTGCCTGCGGGCGCTCGCGCTCGAGGTCGTTGACCACAAGGATGCGGGTCTGTTCCGGATAGTCGAAGGGCGAGTCGAACGCCGCGCGCATCGATGGATGTTCCAGATGCAGCGCCCCGGTCATGGTCAGCGCCGATTCCCAGCCTGCTGTCGGGGCGGGCGGGCTGTCATCGGCCGATGGCGGCGGCATGTCGCGAAGTGTCGCCGAGGTGATGGCGACCCCGTGGGCCGGCTCCAGCACCGTATGGGCGAAGGGGATCGTCGGGTCGAGCCAGTGCCGCGCCACCCCGACATCGCGGTCGGTGCCGTCGATGCGGTCGATCTGCATCCAGTCGACAAAGCCGTCGGACGGGCCGGTCAGCGCCCCCTCCAGAAGCCCCTGCCAGCCCGATACCGGGCCCGAGGCGCGAAGCTCGAGGCCGCGAATGGCGCCTTCGAGCCGCGAGCGTTCGGTTGATTCCAGCTCGTCGGCGCGCTCGTCGAGAATGGACTTCAGGCGTGCTGCCAGCTTGCGAAGCGGGGCGCCGAGCTCGGCAAGGGCGGCGCGAAGCGGCTCGGCTGCGCTGGCCAGCTCGTCCGGTGCCGGGTGGAAATGCGCCTGCAGGTCATAGGGGCTGGTTGAATCCTCGACCCGCGCATAGAGCGTCTGGCGAAGCGTCATGAAAAAGGCCTCTGCCGGGCCGACGGGCGAGGCGTTGCTGATGCGCTTCTGCCATCCCTGGCCGGGAAGGGCGCGCGCCGCCTCGAGCGCGCTGTCGAGATCGGCAAGCGCAGCCGGATCGTCGGCAAGCAGCTCGCCGATCCGCCGTTTCAGGCCGCGCGCGCGGCCCCGCCGACCGTCCTCGGCACCGCGGATCCAGTTGCGAAGCTCGGCTGATTCCTGCGCGCTCAGATAGACGGAAAAGGCGCTGTCGGCGGCGTCGAACAGATGATGCCCCTCGTCAAACACATAGCGGGTCGGCCGCCGCCTGTCGGTTTCGGCTTCCACCGGCGGGGCATAGGCGGCGTTGATCATCACCAGCGCATGGTTGCTGATGACGATATCGGCGCGGCGCGCCCGTCTTGTCGATTTCTCGACGAAACAGCGATTGTAATGCGCGCAGGCGCTGTGGATGCACTCGCCGCGGCGGTCGGCAAGGCCGATGGTCTGGGCGCGTCCCGCAAGGTCTGTCAGCCAGGCCGGAAAGGTCGGACCCGTCAGGTCGCCGTCGCCGGTCGCCCCGGCCCAGCGCGCCATCAGCCCCAGCGCCGTGCCCCGTCGCGGCGCCCCGCCGAGCTGGCCGAGCGCCTCTTCAAGATTGAGAAGGCACAGATAGTTCTCGCGCCCCTTGCGGATTACCACCTTGCGCGCGCGGCTGGTGGCGTCCGGATAGAGGCGGGTGAGCTCCGAGGCGATCTGGTGCTGCAGGGTACGGGTATAGGTGGAAATCCAGACCGGCGCGCCGTTGGTTTCGGCCCACAGCGTCGCCGGCGCCAGATAGCCGAGCGTCTTGCCGGTGCCGGTTCCCGCCTCGGCCAGCACCATGGCTGGCAGCGGGCCGGCATCCGGCCGGTCGAACCCGGCGGCAAGGGCGGCGGCGTAATCCGCCTGGCTTTCGCGCAGTTCTGAGCCATCACCAAGCATCTGGCCGAGTCTGTCACGGGCCGCGTCCGGCGGGATCGGCGTGCTCCCCGGCGGCGGGGTGGCCGAGAATTCGTTATATTCGGGTAGCCGTCCGAAGATCGAGGCCATGCGCCCGTCCGGCGGCGCGTTCGGCGGCGGCGGCAGTCCCAGATGCGCCAGCACGATGGGGCCCCATGGCCAGCCAGACGCGGTCATCATGGTGGCGATGGCCCCGGCCTCGCGGCGCGGCCGTTCGGCGCCGGCTGCCAGCTCGTCGAGAAGCGCGAAGGCGGCGCGCGGCAGCAGGGCGGCCATGTCCTCCGCCCCGTTCGGCATGGGCAGCGACAGCTGCGCCGCCAGTCCGCGCGGGGTCGGCAGGCAGAAGCGCGCCGGCCGGACAAAGGCAAACAGCTCCATGACATCGAGACAGGCCTCGATCTCGGTGCCGGCGCGGGCCTCGCTCCACCGGCGGTGGCAGATGACCGGCACCGAGGCGCGAAGCCGCAACGCGGCCTCACCGCGGTCGATGCTGTCGATTTCGCCGGCTCCGGAAATCCAGATCAGCCGCGTTCCCGCCGGGTAGAAGACCGGCGCGCTGTGCAGCTCGGGAACGGCAATCCCGAGAGCGTTTCCGGCGGATATGTGGCTGTCGGAGGGCGGCTGTTGCATCGCTTTGATATAGCGTCAATCAGGGGGCGCTTCCAGCGCGCTCTTCATATTGCCCGGACCTGCCGCAGGCCCGGTCGCCGACTGGTCCCGCCGGCTGCTGGCGAATGCCAATGATCTTGCCTGACTGCGGCTTTTCCGGCATAGATGGCGCCACTCCGGGGCGATCCAGAATGATGGCCCCGGGCCGACTTGCCAGACAGGACCCGATCATCATGACCGACAGCATCGCCGCCATCAGGGACGCCGCCAGCAACGCCAAGGCCTGGCCCTTTGCCGAGGCCCGCGACCTGGTCAAACGGCTGGAAGCCGCGAACCATGACGGCGAGGTTCTGTTCGAGACCGGCTATGGCCCGTCCGGCCTGCCGCATATCGGCACCTTCGGCGAGGTGGTGCGCACATCGATGGTGCGCCATGCTTTCGAGGTGATGACCGGCGCGAAGACGCGGCTTGTCTGTTTCTCGGATGATATGGACGGTCTTCGCAAGGTGCCCGACAACATTCCCAACGGCGAGGCGATGCAGGCCGATCTCGGCCTGCCGTTGACGGCGGTGCGCGACCCGTTCGGAACGCACCCGTCCTTCGGTGCGCACAACAATGCCCGCCTGCAGGCCTTCCTCGACAGCTTCGGCTTCGATTATGAATTCGTCAGCTCGACCGACTGTTACACCTCGGGCCGGTTCGATGACGGTCTGCGTGCGGTTCTGGCGCATTACGACAAGATCATGGACATCATGCTGCCCACCCTCGGCGAGGAGCGCCGCGCCACCTACAGCCCGTTCTTTCCGGTCTGTCCGGAGACCGGCCGCGTGCTTCAGGCCAAGGTGATCGCCACCCATCCGGAGCGGGACGCCATCACCTATCTCCACCCCGAAAGCAGTGCCGAGATCGAGACCTCGGTCACCGGCGGGGCCTGCAAGCTGCAATGGAAGGCCGACTGGGCGATGCGCTGGTTCGTGCTCGGCGTCGATTACGAGATGGCCGGCAAGGACCTGATTGAATCCGTGCGGCAATCCTCGAAGATCACCCGCGCCATCGGCGGCAATCCGCCGATCGGTATCTCCTATGAGCTGTTCCTTGATTCGGCCGGCGAGAAAATCTCCAAATCCAAGGGCAACGGCCTGAGCGTCGAGGAATGGCTTCGCTATGGCAGCCCGGAATCGCTGGCGCTGTTCATGTATGCGCAGCCGCGCCGAGCGAAGCGGCTGCATTTCGAGGTCATTCCAAAGACGGTCGACGAATATTACCAGCACCGTGCCAAGATCACCGAACAGGACGAGGCGGCGAGGCTGGAGAACCCGGCCTGGCATATCCATGCCGGCGTTCCCGAGGCGGGCGGCCTTCCTGTCAGCTTCACCCTGCTGCTGAACCTTGCTTCGGTCTGCCTTGCCGAGACGCCCGAGGTTGTCTGGGGTTATGTCAGCGATTACGCCCCGGGCGTATCGGCCGAGAGCCACCCCGAACTCGACCGGATGATCGGCTATGCGGTGAATTACTATCAGGACATGGTCCGCCCGCATAAGACCTACCGCCTGCCGACGGCCGAGGAGGCCGCGCAGATCGAGACGCTGGCCGCCACCATCGAGGCGCTTCCTGCCGACGCCGATGCCGAGGCGGTGCAATCCGCCGTCTATGCCACCGGCAAGGATGCCGGCTATGAGAACCTGCGCGCCTGGTTCCAGTGCCTTTACGAGGTTCTTCTCGGCCAGTCCGAAGGGCCGCGCATGGGCTCCTTCTTCGCGCTCTATGGCCGCGCCCGGTCGGTGGCGCTGATGCGCGCGGCGCTTGCGGGTGAGCTTGCCGCCGGTTCGGCCGGCGGCGGAGACGCGGCTTGATCTGGCGCGCCGCGGCGGGCCTGGCACGGCTGCTGCCGCCCGAGGCTGCGCACCGGGCCGCTGTCGAGACCTTGCGCCGCCGCATCGGGCCGTCGCCCGAACTTGATGATATGCCGGTAGATGTTGCCGGACTTTCCTTCCGCAATCCGCTCGGCCTCGCCGCCGGTTTCGACAAGGACGCCGCCTGTCCGGACGGGGCGCTCAGGCTCGGGTTCGGTCATGTCGAGCTTGGCACCATCACCCCGCTTGCGCAGCCCGGCAATCCGCGCCCGCGGGTCTTCCGGCTGCCGCAGGACCGGGCCGTCATCAACCGCTATGGTTTCAACAGCAGCGGCATGGAGCCGGCCGCCGCCCGGCTTGCCGCGCGCCGCAGCGGCACGTCCAGGCAGGCCGGCATCGTCGGGATCAATGTCGGCGCCAACAAGACCAGCGACGTGCCGACGGATGATTACCGCACCGCGGTGGCGCGGCTTGCGCCCTATGCCGACTACATCACGCTGAATATCTCCTCGCCGAACACGCCGGGGCTTCGAGACCTGCAGGCAGGCGACAATCTGCGGCGCACCATCGCCGCCGGCCGCGACGGCATGGCAGAGGCCGGTGTCATATGCCCGCTCTTCGTCAAGATCGCCCCCGACCTCGAGGATGGTGACATCGACACCATCTGCGCCACCGCGCTGGATGAAGGGATCGACGGGCTGATCGCCACCAACACCACCATCGCCCGTCCCGGGACGCTGCGCTCGCCGCATGCGGCCGAATCAGGCGGCCTGTCGGGCGCGCCCCTGTTCGAGAGAGCGACGCATGTCCTTGCCGCCATTGCCGGACGGTTGCCGGCGGACGGGCCGGCTCTCGTCGGTGTCGGCGGGGTGGCGAGCGGCTGGCAGGCCTATGCCAAGATCCTGGTCGGCGCCAGCCTTGTGCAGCTCTATAGCGGGCTGGCGCTGGAGGGACCCGAGCTGCCCGGGCGGGTGGTCCGCGAGCTGGCGGGGCTGCTGCGGGCCGACGGCCATGACAGCATCGCAGCAGCGCGCGGCAGCATCCCCGACGCCGGCGAGGCTATTCAACACGCGCTTCGTCTTGCGCAAAGCGCCTGAGCGCCAGCTGCAGGAGCGGCACGGGCGGCCTGGCTGCCGCCGGTGCGCGAAGCGCCCCCTCGCGGCCCAACCGCTGTAGTTCCGGATCGACAAAGGGCGGGCTGTTGATCTGCTCGAGAAGCCTGAAATAGGCGAGGACGACAAGGCGTGCCGAGGATGCCATGCTGGAATGGAGACGGGTATCGTCCACATCAGCGCAAAAGGTGTCCAGTGACACCCCTTCGCGGTCCAGCATGCTGTCGATGCTGTCCCAGACATAGGCTTCCAGAACAATGGTGGTGCGGCGACCGCCGACGCGCACATTGCGCTTCAGGCGACGTCCGGTCGACGCCGGGTTGGGTCGTTGTGTCGACCGCCGCCTTGGCGCGCGGGACGGGGAATCTTGTCCTTGCATCATCGGGTCTGCCTCTTGACTGTCATGCGGGCGGACGCCTGCGGGCGTGCGCCGGGCAGGTCACGGCGAAACTGTGATATGCGCGCGCTCGTGACCCGGTTTCGAACATCAAGGATAATCCGAAAGGTTTAATAATCCGCTAAGCGCACGCGCTTTTCACCTTCGGGGCGGGCCTGGTGGCAGGAAGTGGCTGATTTGCCGGGAATTGCCGCATGCCGGCAAGGGATTCGGGACTTGACCTTGCCCGGGTGCTGGCCTATACCCACGCTTCGTTATCGCAAGCGGTGCCTTGGTGCCGCATACGCCGGATGCCCGCGCTGGGCGCGGCGGTTTTCGTAGAGATAGGAGCCAGACCGATGGCCAAACGCTGCCAGATCACCGGCAAGACCGTCATGACCGGCAATAATGTCAGCCACGCGAACAACAAGACGCGTCGCCGTTTCCTGCCGAACCTGCAACATGCCACCATGCACAGCGAGGCCCTTGGCCGCCGCGTCAGCCTCCGCCTGTCGACCAGCGCGATGCGCACCATCGAAAAGCATGGCGGCCTGGATGCGTTCCTGATGCAGGCCCGCAATGCCGAGCTTGCCGACGAGGCGCGCCAGCTGAAGCGCGAGATCAAGGCCGCCCAGGCAGCCGACTGACAAATTTCACCTCGGCATTTGTGCCGAACAGGTGAAATTCAGAGCCCCGTCTTCCGGCGGGGCCTTTTTTGTCTGGAGGGTCTTTTGTCTGGAGTGTCCGGATGCGGCCGTGTCAGGCGACGCGGCGGGTGCGCCTTGCGGCATCCTCGTCAAACAGGTCGGTGAGCTGGCCGACGACGGCGCCGCCAAGCTGGTCGACATCGGTGATTGTCACCGCCCGCCGGTAATAGCGGGTCACGTCATGGCCGATGCCGATGGCGAGAAGCTCGACCGGCGAGCGGTTCTCGATATAGGCGATCACTTCGCGAAGATGCTTTTCAAGATAGCTGCCGCTGTTCACCGACAGGGTCGAATCATCGACCGGCGCGCCATCCGAGATCACCAGCATGATCCGCCGATCCTCGGTGCGGGCCAGCAGGCGCTCATGCGCCCACATCAATGCCTCGCCGTCGATATTCTCTTTCAGGATGCCCTCGCGCAGCATCAGTCCCAGCGACTTGCGCGCGCGGCGCCACGGCGCGTCGGCACCTTTATACACGATATGGCGAAGATCATTCAGGCGCCCGGGCGCCGCCGGCTTGCCGGCCTGCTGCCACAGCTCGCGTGACTGGCCGCCCTTCCAGGCGCGCGTGGTAAAGCCGAGGATCTCGACCTTCACCCCGCACCGCTCGAGCGTGCGCGCCAGAATGTCGGCGGTGACGGCGGCGATGGTGATCGGCCGGCCGCGCATCGACCCCGAATTGTCGAGAAGAAGCGTCACCACCGTGTCGCGGAACTTGGTGTCCTGCTCCATCTTGTAGGACAGCGGGCTGAGAGGTTGCGTGACCACCCGGTGCAGCTTGCCGGCATCGAGGATGCCTTCCTCCAGGTCGAAATCCCACGACCTGTTCTGGTGCGCCATCAGCTTGCGCTGCAGCCTGTTGGCCAGCTTGCCGACGACGCTGGCGACATTTTCCATGTGCCGGTCCAGCATCAGCCGCAGCCTGTCGAGCTCTTCCGGGTCGCACAGGTCCGCCGCAGCGACGATTTCGTCGAAGCGCGTCTCGAAGACTCGGTAGGCGTCCTTCGCCTGACCGCGGTCCTGGTTGTGGCCCTGCATGTCGGAATGCGGAGAGTCGCCGTCGGACATGCCCTCGTCGGCCCCGTCCGCCTCGACCATCTCGCCATCCTCGCTGGCACCGCCGTCGCCGGTATCTTCCATCGTCTGGCTGTCATCGCCTTCCGACTGGTCCTCGCCGACGGATGACTGCTCGCCGCCAGTCTCGTTCTGCTGGTCACCATTGTCCTCGGACTGGTCGCTGTCGTCCTCGGAATCATCCTGATCGTTCGACGCATCGCCGAGATCGGTTTCCAGCGCGCCGATCAGCCGGCGCGAGATTTCCGCAAAGGTGGCCTGGTCCTCGAGCGAGTCGCCAAGCTCGCGGAACAGCTCGCCGGCACGGCTTTCCACCCAGGGACGCCACAGGTCCATCACCATCGACAGGGATTGCGGCGGCGGCGCGCCGGTCAGCTCCTCGCGGAGAAGGAGGCGCACGACCTCGGCGATGCCGGTCTCGTCTGCCTGGCCGGGGGCCTCGATCTGGCGGTCCTCATAACGCTGGTTCAGCGCCGCCTCGAGATTGTCGCCGACGCCCTTGAGGTCACGCGCGCCGATGGCCTCGACCCGCGCGCGTTCGGCGGATTCGAAGATGGCACGGGCGCCGTCGAGGTTCGGACAGAGCTTGCGATGGGTTGATTCGTCGTGATGCGCCAGCCACAGGGCCGCCGCGTCAGCCGCCCCGCGCAGGCTGGCACGCTGCTGTGCCGTCGCCCGCGGTGGCAGCGCCGGAAGCCGGACATCCGCCTTGCCGACATGGGTGTCGGTTCCGGCATAGGTCACCTGATGCTCGACACCGCCGCCGATGGCGCGCATCGCCGCCGCGGTCGATTTCAGGAACTGCTGGTTCGAATCACTGCTCGCCATCGGGCAGAGGCCTAGCCGGCGGGGGTCTGGCGGACCGGAGCCTCGGGCAGGTCGATGCCGAAGCAGCGCTGGTAGTATTCGGCCACGGTCGGGCGTTCCACCTCGTCACACTTGTTCAGGAAGCTGAGACGGAAAGCCGTGGTCACATCGCCGAAGATGGCGGTATTCTCTGCCCAGGTGATGACCGTACGCGGCGACATCACAGTCGACAGGTCGCCCGACATGAAGCCCTTGCGGGTCAGGTCTGCCATGCGCACCATGCTGGCAATGCGCTCGCGGCCTTCTTCGGTGTCATATTCCGGCAGCTTCGCCGTCACGATGCCGACCTCGTCCTCATGCGGAAGATAGTTCAGCGTCGAGACGATCGACCAGCGGTCCATCTGGCCCTGGTTGATCTGCTGCGTGCCGTGATAAAGGCCGGTGGTGTCGCCGAGGCCAACCGTGTTGGCGGTGGCGAACAGGCGGAAGCTCGGGTCCGGATGGATCACGCGGTTGGTGTCGAGGAGGGTGAGCTTGCCGTCCACCTCGAGAACGCGCTGGATCACGAACATCACGTCGGCGCGGCCGGCGTCATATTCGTCGAACACGATCGCCACCGGGTTCTGCAGCGCCCAGGGAAGGATGCCTTCCCGGAATTCGGTCACCTGCTTGCCGTCACGAAGGACGATGGCGTCCTTGCCGATCAGGTCGATACGGCTGATGTGGCTGTCGAGGTTGACGCGGATACACGGCCAGTTCAGACGCGCCGCCACCTGTTCGATATGGGTCGATTTTCCAGTGCCGTGATAGCCCTGGATCATCACCCGGCGGTTGTGGCCGAAACCGGCGAGAATCGCCAGAGTGGTGTCATGGTCGAACTGATAGGCCTCGTCGATCGCCGGCACATATTCCGATCCCTGCGAAAAGGCCGGGACGGTCATGTCGATATCAAGACCGAACACGGTGCGGACATCGACTGTGGTGTCGGGTGCTGCCAGCGGGTGGGCGCTCATCTTCGTCATTGTTTGTTCGTTGGGCATAACGCGTAATTCTCCGGAATCTGCCGGGCCACCGGCTTCAGGTCAGGAAATGGTTGGTGCGGCGGCGGTTTGCAATGACTTGCGGATCAAATCATAGGCCAGATTGATTTCTTTTAGACGCTCCTCGGCCCCGGCGTCACCCCCATTAATATCGGGGTGGTGTTCTTTCGCCAGCTGCTTGTATTGCGACTTTACGGCATCAAGGTCGCTGACAGGCTCCATCCGCAGGGTTTTCCAGGCCTGCCGTTCCTCCGGGCTGAGATGGCGGAGCCGCGGATCGCCATTGCCTGTCTTGTCGAAATCGAACACCCCCATGGGATCGTCGAAGATCTCCTCGACCGGCTTGCCGGTGGCGAATTTCCAGCTGGGACGCTCCCATGTGGTGGCACGCCTGATCTCCGCTTCCAGCGCGGCGCCCTGAAGCCCTTCGTAATAGTTCCAGGACTTGTTGTAGGCGCGCACATGCTCAAGGCAGAACCAGATATAGTCGCGCAGCGCGTCGCGTGACCGCGGGGCCGGATAATGGGCTTCGGCCCGGCATCCCTCGGCTTCGCAAATTCGCATCCGCGAGGCGGGTTCCTCGTCGTCGGGCGCGGTGAATCCCGGGATCTTTGCCTCTGGTCTGGAGGGGCGTCTCATAATATGGTCCATCATACCGGCCTGCATTTCGCAGGCAATCAAAACCCCCGCTCCGGAGATAGCATATGACCATGGCCGACGCCATAGCGAGAAAGCTTCAGGACGCGCTTTCACCGCGCGAGATCGAGGTGCGAGATGTAAGCCACCAGCATGCCGGCCACGCCGGCTGGCGCGAGGGTGGCGAGACCCATTTCGAGGTGGTGATGAAAGCCGATATCTTTGCCGGAAAGAGCCGCGTGGAATGCCACCGCATGGTCAACAGCATCCTTGCCGAGGAGCTGGCAAGCAGCGTTCACGCGCTGCAGCTGACCCTGTCATCCTGACAAGACGGGATCAGTCCTCGTCGGTGGCGTAGGCGATACAGCTGTTGGCCAGGACGCTGGCGCGTTTCTCGCTTCGCGACTTCGCCGTTTCCATGCCGGTCGCGCCGACCCGCAACCGGCGCCTGCGCGCATCCTCGCCATAGCGGGTCTGATAGGCGATGGTCCCGACAACGCCCATCAGCTCGGTGATATGGGTGCAGCCATGGCGTCCGCCGATGGCGTCGGTGACGCGGCGGCGCCATCCCGGGCCGATGGTCAGTCCGACAAGGCTGTCGAACACATCATTGGCTGTCGGGCATACGGCGTAGGGACCGGAAATGGTCAGCGCCTCGGCGGCGTGGACCTTCATGTCGCGGTCCACCGTCACCCGCACCTTCATATGGTGGACGTACTGGTCCGGCGTGACATCGCCGCGAAACTCGGTCGGGAACGGATAGGTCTTGTTGTCGGTAAGTTCGGCCTCGATGTCATACAGCCCGTCCTCGCGCACAAAGCCGTTGCAGCTGATCCTGCGGTTGTGGACCTCCTCGCGCGGCACCGGCGTGCTGAGTTCGGTGGGATGGGCGTCGCCATAGGGGGTTGCGGGCTTATCCATTGCTCGTGCTCCACAGTCGCAGGCTGGTGATCTTGTTGCCTTCGCGTTTCAGGATCCGGAAGCGGATGTCGTGAAAGCGGAATTCCTGTCCCGGGCGGGGAATGGTGCGGCTTTCGAACAGCACCAGCCCGGCGATGGTCGCCGCGTCCTCGTCGGGAAGCTGCCAGCCCAGCGCCCGGTTCAGATCGCGGATCGTCACCGCGCCGTCGACAATCCATGACCCGTCAGCCTGCGCCGTCAGGCCGGCAAGGTCGACATCATGCTCGTCATCGATGTCGCCGACGATCTCCTCGAGGATATCCTCAAGCGTAACGATGCCCTGAAGGTCGCCATATTCATCGACCACCACCGCGAAATGCTCGCGTCTGGCGCGGAAGGCCTGAAGCTGGTCGAACAGCAATGTGGTTTCCGGTACGAAATAGGGATCGCTGGCGATGTCCTGGACAAGCTCGCGGCCGGTGGTGGCGCGCTGTTTGCCGTTCTCCACCATCTCCGGCTTGTTGCCGACGGCGCGAAGCAGGTCCTTGACGTGAAGCACGCCGATGATGTTGTCGGGATTGCCCGAATAGACCGGATGGCGTGTGTGGGGCGAGGCCAGAACCTCGCGAAGAAGCGATTCCAGATCGTCATCGGCATCGACCATCTTCACCCCGGCGCGGTGCGTCATGATCTGTTCGACGCTGATCTCGTTCAGGTCGAGCACCGAGGACAGCATGGCCTGCGTTTCGCGGTCGTCGGCATCGCCGTCGGCGCCATGAAGCTCGATCATGCCGCGAAGTTCTTCCTCGCGATCGGCTTCGCCCGTGTCCTGCTTGCGGATCAGGCTGCTGGCAAGCATGCGGAGCGCAATCGACAGCGGGCTCAGCACAATGACGACGACGCGGACGGCCGGCGCAATCGCCAGCGCGTATTTGTCGGAATAGGTGAGCGCATAGGTCTTCGGCATCACCTCGGCAAACACCACGAGAATGACCGTCATGGTGATGGTGGCCCACAAAACGCCCGCATCATCCAGAACCGAGATGAAGACCGATGTCGCCAGCGCCGAGGCAATGACGTTAACGGCATTGTTGCCGATCAGGATCGAGCCGATCAGCCCCTCGCGGTCGTCACGAAGGCGCTCGACAAGGCGGGCCCGCCTGTTGCCCTTTCCGGCAAGCTGGCGCATGCGGGCGTCCGACGCCGCGGTGAGGGCCGTCTCGGCACTGGAAAAGAAGGCCGATGCCAGGATCAGCAGCAGGATCACGCCGACCAGTGTCAGGATTTCGCTGCTCATCGGCTTGCCTCCAGCACGGCGGCGAGCACGTCCTCCCGCACCTCGTCGCTGACATAGCTGTCACCGATCGCACGCGGCAGAACAAAGCGCATCCGGCCGTCCCGTACTTTCTTGTCACGGCGCATGATGTCGATCAGGCCGGCCGTATCGGCATGTGCCGCCGGGCTGTCGCCAAGCCGCGTGACGAGCCCGCTGGCGGCGATATGGGCATGCACCCGGCCACGGTCCTGACCGCTGCAGATCTGCATTTCCGTTGCCAGGTCATAGGCGAGCGCCATGCCGGTGCCCACCGCTTCACCATGAAGCAACCTGCCGTCATATCCGCACACCGCTTCAAGCGCATGGGCGAATGTGTGCCCCAGATTGAGCAGGGCGCGCTTGCCCGACTCGCGCTCGTCGGCCTCGACGATACGGGCCTTGGCCTCGCATGAAACTGTGACGGCATGGCGAAGCGACGCGTCGTCACGGGCCAGGACCGAGCCGCCATGCGCCTCGAGCCATTCGAAGAAGGCCGCGTCACCGAGAAGTCCGTATTTCACCACCTCGGCATAGCCGGCGCGAAGCTCGCGGTCGGCGAGCGTGTCGAGCGCGGCAAGATCGGCAAGGACGGCGCGCGGCTGATGGAAGGCGCCGATCAGGTTCTTGCCGGCGGCTGCGTTGACACCGGTCTTGCCACCGACAGAACTGTCGACCTGCGCCAGCAATGTCGTCGGCACCTGGATGAAGTCGACACCGCGAAGCAGGCTTGCCGCGGCAAACCCGACAAGGTCGCCGATCACCCCGCCACCCAGCGCGACAAGGACGACACCGCGGTCGACGCCAAGCGCCAGGATGTCCTCCAGCAGTTTCGCAAGCACCGGCATGCTCTTGCTGGACTCGCCGGCCGGCACTTCGATGGTGTCGCAACGGCGGCCGACGCGTGCGCACGCCGTCATGAGGGCCGGCAGGTGAACAGGCGCGACGTTGCTGTCGCTGATGACAACAACATGCCTGTCGTTCAGGAACGCACCGATCAGGTCATCTGCGCGCGCAATCAGACCGCGTCCGACGGAAATGTCGTATGCGCGCGTCCCGAGACCGACGGTCAGGGTGGAAATATCATGCATAATGCTATGGCCTATGTGACCGCCAGATGTGTGTCAAGGGCGCTCAACACGGTCAAGGTTGTCGACCAGGCCGACAGCCCGTCCGTTTTTATGGTGATGTGTGCCTTGCCGTAGTCGGTCTCGCGCTCTGCCGCCAGCCGGCCCAGCATGCCAAGCGGGTCATCGCCATGCAGAAGCGGGCGCGAGCCGGTCGAGCCGATGCGGCCCAGAAGTGTCTCCGGCGCGGCGCTGAGCCATACCACGATTGTCCGCTTGCAGAGGAGTTCCGCCGTGTCCGGCGCGCAGATGGCGCCGCCGCCCGTCGACAGGATTGCCGGACCCTCGTCAACCGCTGTGCGGATGGCGTCTCTTTCCATGGCGCGGAATTTGGCCTCGCCGGCAATGTCGAAGATCTCGGCAATGCTGATCCCCGCTGTCTCGACGATGCGGGCGTCACTGTCGATGAAGGGCAGGTCGAGCTCCTGCGCCAGTTTTTTGCCGATGATGGTCTTGCCACTCCCCATCATTCCGACAAGGGTCACCGGCCTGTCCAGAACCTGTTTCAATCGACCCCGATCGGGCCCGGATTTGGATGTTTTAGCCATGCTGCGCATCCTGCCTGACCCGTTCGGTTGCCGCAACCATCGACAGCGCCCTCTGCCACCCTTGGCAGCATTGCCCTAATACAGACATAATCTTGCCTTACGAGGGAATATACCTGATTTTGTCAGGCACCGGCGGCCTTGCGATGCGAAACCCTGTCGCAAGATCGGGACCGGGGCGGAATGGCGGAGCGAAGATGAATCGAATTGGTATCGTATTGGTTGTGGTTGCCGGCCTCGTGGCCGCCGGTCTGATTGCGCTTTCCGCGTGGCAGATTCCGGCTCCGACGGTCGCCGTGAACAAGGTCATTCCGGATGACAAACTTCCCAGGTAAACCTTTGTCCAGCTGTCATCTCCGGCTTGCCGGAGCTGTTGCGGGGCTGGCACTGTTTTTGTCCGTGCCGGTGACGGCGCAGCAATTTTCCGCGGATACGGCCGACCAGGGCCCGGTCGATCTGCTTGCGACCATTCAGGACAACCGCAGCACCGGCAGCGATGAAATCACCTATGACGCGGCAGACACCGGCTCGTCAGGCTCAGCCGGTTCGATCACATCGATTGATGATGCGGTCAAGTCGGTGACCGAGCTCCCGGTGCTTGAAGTGCCGGCCACAAGCGAGCCGACACAGCCTGCCACGATCGCGGAAACAGCTGCTGATGCATCCACTACGGCTGAAGGTGACAGCAGCGGCACAGCTGCTTCGGGCACCGCAACAGCACCGGCCAGCCAGGGTGTTACCCTCGACATCACGCAAGAGGGCACGGGCGACACCGGCGCGGCATCCTCTGACAGCAGCCTGACCGGCTCCGGCGCCAGCCTGCAGAAAAGCAGTGCCCCGGTCTTCGGCATCGCCAATATCGGAATTGAGACAGACGCCGGCCTCAACGCCACCATCTGGCGGGACACTTCGGCAAGCCGCGCCGCCCTGCTGCTGGACAATGACAGGGTGCTCGGCTCTTCGCCTGCGCTTTCGGCGCTCGCGCATGATGTTGTCGCGCACCGTGCGGTGCCGCCTGCCGGCGCGGCAGCGAATGCAGATGCGCTGGTGGCCGCAAGGCTTGACTGGATGGCGGCGAGCGGCCGTTCCCAGACGCTGGAATCGCTTGTCGGGCAGCTTCCCGACGAGGAGCCCTGGCTCGACTGGAAACAGTGGCTTGTCGAGACACAGCTTATGGCCCGCCGCGACGACGAGGCCTGCCGCACAGTCATGTATCAGGTCAGCCGTACCTTTGAGCCCTTCTGGCACAAGGCCAAGGTTATCTGCAGCGCGGCGATGGGCGATGCCGCCGGCGCCCGGTTCGCCGCCGATATCCTGTCGGCCATGGGCGTCGATGACGCCGTGTTCTCGGCGCTTGTCGCAAATCTGCTGGACGACACCGACCCGGGGCCGATCGACCCCTCGCTTCTCGAGCCGCTTCACATCGTGCTGATGGACGCGGCGCACAGCGATATCGACGCCGCAGCACTCGGTGCCCTGTCCGATGCCTCTGCGCAGACGGCGGTCGGGCTGCGCTATCTTGATGCCGACGCGCGCCTCGTATCCACCTGGCAGGCGCTCGACCGCGGGCTTGTCGATCACGGCAAGGCCGCAAAGCTGTGGCGAAGCGCCAACTTCACCTCAGATCAGGTGCAGCTGGCGGCCGCGCGCCACCAGAGCCAGCCATCGGCACTGACACGCGCGCTTGTCTGGCGTGCGCTCGACAAGGAACGGAGCATTGCGCGGCTGCCGATGATTTCTGCCGCGATGGATGCCGATATCGCCAGCGGCGCCGGTCTGATGATGGCCCCGCTCTATGCCGAGCTGGTGCGCCAGAGCCTCGATTTTGACGGTGCGGCCGATGCCATTGCCGCGGACCCGGCGCTGTCCGTCAGGATGGCGCTTCTTCTCGGCGTCGGCGATATGGCCGACCTCCCGCCACAGCTGGATACGGAAACAGCGCGCGCGGCCCGTGACCTGCTTGCCATGATTGGCGGCGGCGAGGCTGATATCGCACCGCTCGACCGGTTCGGCCTGTGGCATCTTTTGCCGCTGATCGAGCTGGACACGCCGATGGATGCCGTCATGAATGCGGGCGATGACTGGCTGGAGCTGGCATCGCCAGATGCCGGCGAGCCTGCATCGTTCCTGTCGGTCTCGCCGGTCATGCTCCGCGCCATGGAACAGGCCGCCGGTGACGGCCGCGTTGCCGAAACCGTGCTTCTGGCACATCGGATTGTCGGCACGATCGACCTTGCCGCCATTCATCCTGCGGACGCTGCCCGCGTGGTGCGTGCGCTCGACAAAGTCGGCCAGCCGGCCACGGCGAGAGCGTTCGCCGGCGATGTGGCCAGGGCCCACCTTCTGATGGTGATGCGCGATTCCGGCGAGGTAATGCCGATCGCAATGGTCGATGCGGCCATTGAAGCGGCTGCGGATGAAACTGCTGCCGGCGGGAACGGGATCGAAGCGGAAACCACCGAGGTCGCTGACGAGGGTGCGCCGGCCGTTGAAGAAGATGCCGCTGCGGCCGATACCGATACTGGCACCGCAGAAACTGATGCCGCCGATGCCACGGCCGAGACGGATGCCGAAACAACAAACTAGCAGAACCGGACAGGACCCGCTTGTCACCGAATTCCTGCAAGCCATGGCTGCGGATCGCGGTCTTGCCGCGAACAGCATCGCCGCCTATGAGCGGGATCTCGCATCTTGCCTCGAAAGCCTGTCACAGGCAGGCCGCCATTTCGACAGCTGCGATGCGGATGACCTGCGAGGCCTGCTGGCGGAATGGACGGTCAGCGGCCTTGCGGCCCGGTCTGTGGCACGCCGCCTCAGCGCGCTTCGCCAGATGATGGTGTGGCTGGTCGAGGAACGGGTGCGGCCCGACAATCCCTGCCGCTGGATCGACAATCCGAAACAGCCGGCGGCATTGCCGAAGAGCCTGTCGGAAGAGGAGATCACCGCGCTTATCACCGCCGCCCGGGCCCTGGCGCCGGCTGCCGAAGCGTTGCGGATGACGGCGATGCTCGAGTTGCTCTATGCCACCGGCCTGCGCGTCTCCGAACTCGTATCATTGCCCGTGGACCAGTTCCGGCGTGAGCTTGAAACGGTGATCGTCACCGGAAAGGGCGGCAAGGAACGGCTTGTTGCCATGGGCACGCCGGCGCGCGATGCGACTGCCGCATGGATGGCCGCGCGCGATGCGACCGAGGCGTTCGTCACCTCGCCATATCTGTTTCCCTTCCGCGACAGCCATGTCTCGCGCCAGCAGTTTGCGGCCGCGCTGAAACGGGTCGGGGCGGCTGCCGGGATCGACCCGCGGCGGGTCAGCCCGCATGTGGTCCGGCACAGTTTCGCAACACATATGCTGAATCGCGGCGCAGACCTTCGCGGCCTGCAGACGCTTCTCGGCCATGCGGATATATCGACCACCCAGATTTACACCAAGACCCGCCCCGACAGGCTTGCCGGCCTGGTCGCGGCGGCGCACCCGCTTGCGAAGGCGAATCAAGGCGACTAGACTGCGGCCGATGACGCGGTGCCGCGGCGCAAGGCATATTTTGCTGCAACCAGGATAGACAGGCTGTCATGCGACATTTTCTGGATTTTGAGAAACCGATTGCCGCCCTCGAGGGCAAGGTCGAGGAACTCCGGCATATGAGTTCCGACGGCAGCATCAATATTGCCGACGAAATCGGCAAGCTGCAGACCCGTATCGAGCGCGAGCTGAAAACGACCTATGAAAAACTGGGTCCCTGGGAAAAGGTACAGGTCGCGCGCCATCCTGACCGGCCGCGCGTCAGCACCATCATCAACCAGCTGTTCGAGGATTTCACGCCGCTTGCCGGTGACCGCAACTATGCCGAGGACTATGCCGTGATCGGTGGCATGGCCCGGTTCCGTGGCCAGGCCGTGATGGTCATGGGCACCGAAAAGGGAAGCACCACCGAGGAGCGTATCAAGCGCAATTTCGGCATGGCGCGGCCCGAGGGCTACCGCAAGGCGTCGCGGCTGATGGATCTTGCCGGCCGCTTCGGGCTTCCGGTTCTCAGCTTCGTCGATACGGCGGGCGCCTATCCCGGGCGCGGTGCCGAGGAGCGCGGCCAGGCCGAAGCCATCGCCAGCGCCATCCGTTCCTGCCTGCGGCTTCCCACCCCGATGGTTGCCAGCATCATCGGCGAGGGCGGGTCCGGCGGCGCCATCGCGCTTGCCACCGGCAACCGTGTGGTGATGTTCGAACATGCCATCTATTCGGTGATCTCGCCCGAGGGCTGCGCCTCGATCCTGTGGCGCAGCGGCGATCATGCCAAGGACGCCGCCGAGGCGCTTCGCATCACATCGGCGCATATGAAGGAACTTGGCGTGATCGACGCCATTGTTGCCGAGCCGCTGGGCGGCGCGCATCGTGACCAGGCGACGGCCATCGCCAGCCTTGGCGATACATGTTTCACCCAGCTGCAGCAGATGCAGTCGATGGATGCCGCTGCCCTTGTCGAGGACCGGGCGCAGAAATATCTGGCGATGGGTGACGGCGCGGCCTGACCCGGCCGTCTGTGGTCAAAATCTTCTTCAGGAAAACTCCGGCTGGGTTCCCAGCGACGGGATCGCCTTGCGCGCTCCGGCGACGGCCTGCGGGTCGAGGGCGGCATGGATGACGGCGTCATTCGCGCCGGCGGCCGCATTGCCGTCATCGGTGGCGGCCTCGGCCATGATCTCGCCCCATGGCGAGACAATCAGCGCATGGCCATAGGTGCGGCGGCCATCCGCATGGGTGCCGCATTGCGCGGCGGCGACGACGAAACAGCCTGTTTCAATGGCGCGCGCACGAAGCAGCACATGCCAGTGCGCCTTGCCGCTGTTGAAGGTGAAGGCCGCCGGAATGGCCAGCATTTCCGCGCCGTCCCGCGCAAGGCGGCGGTAGAGATGCGGGAAGCGCAGGTCGTAACAGATGGTCAGCCCCATATTCATGCCGCAGCTGTCCGCACGCACCATTTCATCGCCCGGGGCAAAATAGCGGGATTCGCGATAGCTTTTCCCGTCGCCGACATCGGCGTCGAACATGTGAATCTTGTCATATTGCGCGCGGATCCCGCCGTCGGCGCCGACAAGCAGATGCCGGTTGACGTGACGGCCGTCCGGCCCGAGGAAGAACATCGATCCGATGGACAGCTCGATCCCGCGCCGTGCGGCGGCATTGCACAACCTGTCCAGAACCGGGCTTTCGCCCGCCGGCTCCGCCTCATCGGCAAGCGCGGCGCGGCTGGCGGCAAGGAAGGTGGCAGCCTCTGGAAGACAGACGAGTTTCGCGCCGTCATCTGCCGCCCGGTCGATCAGCGGCATGAGTGTGCGAAGTGTCTCCTCGGCGGTGCCGGCGGCGCAATATTGCAGCGCGGCGACGGCCACAGGGTCGCGCCCGGCGGTCATGCCGCCAGCAGCTTGTCGAGATGGCCGGCATTCTCCAGCGCGTAAAGCTCGCGGCAGCCACCGATATGATCATTGTCGATGAAGATCTGCGGCACGCTGTTGCTGCCGCCGGACCGGCTGCGCATCTTCGCGCGGAGCTCGGAGCTCATCGATACGTCAATCTCCTCATAGGCGATGTTCTTGCTTTCGAGCAGCCTGATCGCCCGTGTGCAGTAGCCGCACATGATGGAGGTGTAGATTTCGACTTTTGGCATTGGCCGGCCCCGTTCTGGTCTTGCCAAGCCTATATCCGGTCTTTCAGGCGTAAAATCAAGGCTCGCGCGGTCGCGCCACGCGGGCCACAACCAGCGCCGAGACCGGGCCGCTTCCCGCCGCCGACAGGCATTTCGCCGCCGTGAACAGGGTCGCGCCGGTGGTCATCACATCATCGACCAGAACCACCGGCCGTCCGGCAAGCCGCGTGCGCCTGTCCTGCCTGACGGAAAATGCCCCGGCAATATTGCGGTGCCGCTGGCGGCGGCTCAGCCCGCCCTGGTTTGCCGTGGCCCGGTGCCTGACGAGAATGTCGGTGGCAAGGCTGCCGCGCGCGGTGATGCGGCAGAGCCGCCGCGCCAGTTCGGCGGACTGGTTGTACCGTCGGCGGAAATAGCGCTGCCGGTGAAGCGGCACCGGAACCACCAGACTGTCCTCGCCATCCGTCATCATCGCAAAGTCCCGTGCCATCAGCGATGTCAGGAACGGGGTCAGTTGCAGCCCGTCGCCATGTTTGAAGGCCAGGATCAGTTTGCGCGAGACGTCGTTATAATGGAGGCAGGCCCGGATCATCGCCAGCGGCGGCGGGTCCATCCAGCAGGCGGCGCATATGGGTTCGGCCAGTGTGTGGCCAAGCGGCAGGCCGCAGCGCTCGCAGACCGGCGCGCCGATGGGGGCGAGGCCGCTCCAGCATGCGGCGCACAGGCCGGTGCTGTCGGCAAAGCGCCTGCACAGCACGCATTGATGCGGCAGGACAAGGCCGGCGAGATAGCGTGCCGGGCGTGTGACGAGACGGGCCGCGCGGATCATCCGGACAGGCTAGCGGGCCCGGGTAAATGCGGCGTTAACGACCCCCTTCTGCACGGATTTTCCCTTGCGGTTTGACCTGCTGCCAGCGACAGTGCGGCCATGTCGCAAGAGCCATCCATCCCCCGACTGTTCGACCAGGCGGCGCAGCGCCGCAACCGCGCACGGGCCGCCGCGGGCTTTTCCGGGTTTGACTTCCTGAAGCGCGAGGCCGCCATCCGGATTGCCGACAGGCTCGAACTCATGCGCCGTGATTTTCCGCTCTGTCTCGATTTCGGAAGCCATGACGGCACGCTGACCGGCGTGATCCGCGAGACCGGCAAGACCGGCACGGTGCTGCAGGCCGATCCGGCCCCGGAATTCGCCGCGATGGCGGCCGCCGCCGGTCCGGCGCTGGCAAGCGAATATGACCGGCTGCCCTTTGCCGAGGGCAGTTTCGATGCAGTGTTTTCCTGCCTGATGCTGCACTGGGTGGATGATCTTCCGGGTGTCATGGCGCAAATCCGCAGATTGCTGAAACCTGACGGGCTCTGCCTTGTGAACCTGCTTGGCGGGGCAACGCTGACCGAACTGCGCGCCTCGCTTCTCGAGGCCGAGCAGGAGATTTATGGCGGGGCCTGGCCACGCACCGCGCCGATGGCGGATATTCGCGATGTCGGCGGGCTGCTTGGCCGGGCCGGGCTGGCGCTGCCGGTGGCAGATGCCGACAGGCTGACCATCACCTATCCCGACATGTTCAGGCTGATGGCCGATCTTCGGGGCATGGGCGAGCAGAATGCCCTTCTCGGCCGGCGCCGGACGCCGACGGCGCGGCGGATGTTCCTTCGCGCGGCGGAAATCTACCATGACCGGTTCGCCGGCCCCGACGGCCGCATTCCGGCCAGTTTCGAGATCATCACCCTGACCGGCTGGGCCCCGCATGAGAGCCAGCAAACCCCGCTTCGCCCGGGAAGCGCCGCGCACCGGCTCGCCGACAGCCTCGGCACCACCGAGCACGACCCCGAGGGCTGATCAAGGCTACATCAGCAGATCTTGAATCACCGCAATCAGCGGCAGGTCGGCAGGCGGCATGTCATAGTCGCGAAGCCGCGCGGCCCGCGCCCAGGTCAGCTCGCCGCCTTCCACCGGTTGCGGCGTTCCCTTCCATTTCCGGCAGACATAGACAAGCATCAGCAGATGGAAATCGTCATAGGCATGGCTGACAAAGCTCAGCGGCGCGAGGCAGCTTTCCGCAGTGTCGATGGCGAGTTCCTCGCCAAGCTCGCGGATCAGTGCCGCTTCGGGTGTCTCGCCGGCCTCGACCTTGCCGCCGGGGAATTCCCACAGCCCGGCCATGGATTTGCCCTCGGGGCGCTGTGCCAGAAGCACCCGCCCGTCGGCATCGACCAGCACGACCGCGCTGACAAGAACCGCCGGCAGGCCCGGCGCGGGATGATCAGCTGCGGTAGTCGGCATTGATCGAGATATATCCGTGGGTGAGATCACAGGTCCAGACGCGCGCCGCGCCGGCCCCGTCGCCGACCTTGACGGCAATGTCGATCTCCTCGCCCTTCATGTGCGCGGCCACAGGCGCCTCGTCATAATCGTCGAGGCGGGCCCCAGCGGCGGCGATCAGAACCCCGCCCATCGAGATGTCCAGCCTGCTCTGGTCGATTCCGGCACCCGACTTGCCGACCGCCATGACGATGCGGCCCCAGTTCGCGTCCTCGCCGGCGATCGCCGTCTTCACCAGCGGCGAGTTGGCGATCGACATGCCGATGCCGTGTGCGGCCCGGTCATTCGCGGCGCCTGTCACGGCAATGGTGATGAATTTGGTGGCGCCTTCGCCGTCGCGGACAATCTGCCTGGCGAGATCCTGCATCACCCGGTCGAGCGCATCACGGAAGCTGTCGAGCGCCGGATCGTCAGCCGCGGTGACCTCGGCGTTGGCTGCTGCGCCGCTCGCCATCAGATAGACGCTGTCATTTGTCGAGGTGTCGCTGTCGACGGTGATGGCGTTGAAGCTGCGATTTGTGGCATCGGCCAGCAACGCGGCCAGAACCGGTTGCGGCAGCGCCGCGTCGGTGGCGATGAATCCCAGCATCGTCGCCATGTCGGGCGCGATCATGCCCGATCCCTTGGCGATGCCGGCGATCTGAACGTCGGTGCCGGCGATGGCGGCTGTGGCGCTCGCCCCTTTGGCGAAGGTGTCGGTGGTCAGGATGGCCTGCGCCGCCGCCTGCCAGTCGGCGCTGCCACTGGCGAGATCATCGAAACGGGCTGCGAGAACGGCGCTGTCCAGCGGCTCGCCGATCACCCCTGTCGATGCCGTCAGCACCTCGCCGGCCGCGCAGCCCAGTTTTGCGGCGACGCCTTCGCAACAGGCCGTGACCGCCGCCATGCCGCCATCGCCGGTAAAGGCGTTGGCATTCCCCGCATTCACCAGGATGGCGCGTGTCCTGCCGCCCGCGCCAAGTTGCTGGCGGCACCACTGGACGGGCGCCGCCGCCGTGTCCGATTTGGTAAAGACGGCGGCGATGCTGCCCGAACCGTCGAGCCGCATCAGCAGCATGTCGTCACGCCCGGTATATTTCATGCCGGATGCGGCGGTGGACAGCGTCACGCCCTTGATGTCCGGCATCGCCGGAAAGGCGGCGGGTGCCAGCGGCGAGACGGTCATTGCGCGTTCTCGGCCGCCTGCCGGGCCTCTGCCATCACATCGGCCAGCGGCCGGATCTCGATCGTGGTGCCGACGCGCAGCGTCTCGACGATGCGGGCGAAGCTCTGCCGCGACAGGTTGGCGGCGATCTGGTCACGCATCTGGTCCAGCGCCGGCGCCTCCTGGATACCCTTGTCCGACACCTGGATCACATGCCAGCCAAACTGGGTCTGGACCGGATTGTCCGAAAAGCTGCCGACCGGCATGCCGAAGGCAGCAGCCTCGAAGGCGGGAACCATCTGGCCGCGGCCGAAGCTGCCCAGCGATCCGCCGCCCGGGCCGCTGGGGCCGGTGGATTTTTCACGCGCCAGTTCGGCGAAATCTGCACCGTCCTTCAACTGGTCGATGATCGCCTTTGCCTCTTCCTCGGTCTCGACGAGGATATGCGATGCGGTCACTGTCTCGCGCGACCCGGTGTCGGCGACATAGGTGTCATAGGCCGCCTGAATGGCCTCCTCGGTAATTTCCTTGCCGACCTCGCGGGTGATATAGGCCTCGGCGAGGACCCGGTCAGCCGCGGTCCTCATCGCACTGGCCACATCCTCTTCCTTGTCGAGCCCGCTGCTGCGCGCGGCGATCGCGGCAAGCCTCGAATTCGCCACATCGTCGACAAGCTGGTCATAGATGCCGGCGATGCCCTGCTGCTGGTATTCCGGAGGCAGCGTTTCGGCCACAGCCATGATCTCGTCCAGCCAGATGCTTTCGCCGTCGATGGTTGCCACGGCGATGCGGTCCTGGGCGATGACCTGTGCCGGAACGGCCAGCGAAAGAGACAGAATGGCGGTGGCCACGAAAGTGGGAAGCGATTTCATCAGATATCCTCGCGGAAAAGAGGGAAACAGGTGACTGGTCCCGGCAATGTCGGCAGGGCGACCATGCCTCGCCGGGGCCCTGCCGGAAGCCGAGGGCAGTGTTGCCCATGACCGGCTGTATTTCAACCCTCTGCGACAGGCCGGAACAGATGTGTGGACGGGCTGTCGACGGCTGGCGGCGGCATGCGTTCCAGCAGGTGGTTTGATTGACAATTCAGGCCTGTGGCACTATGTCGAAACTGGCCGGAACATCCGGTTCGGCAGCGCTGTCGCGCAGCCGGAATATGTCGCTAGGGCAATCCGTTCTCCGGACAGGCCGGCGGCAAGGTCACGCGGGGACATGCATGTTTGGATCTTTGGCGAAAAGCCTGTTTGGTTCGGGGACTAACGACCGGGCGGTCAAGCGCTACGCATCGCAGGTGGCTGCGGTGAATGCCCTTGAGGACGAGACCGCCGCGCTGAGCGACGAACAGCTTCATGCCTCCACCGCCGACCTTCGCGCCCGTCTCGCCGACGGCGCGACACTGGACGATCTTCTGCCCGAGGCGTTCGCCCGCGTCCGCGAGGCTGCCAAGCGCGCGCTCGGCCAGCGCCATTACGATGTGCAGCTGATGGGCGGCATTGCGCTTCACCAGGGCGAAATCGCCGAGATGAAAACCGGCGAGGGCAAGACGCTCGTGGCGACGCTGGCCGTATTCCTCAACGCGCTCGAGGATCGCGGTGTCCATGTCGTCACCGTGAACGACTATCTCGCGTCGCGCGATGCCGCCTGGATGGGCAAGGTGTATGAGCGTCTCGGCATGAGTGTCGGCTGCATCACCGGCGACAAGGATGACGAGGCCCGCCGTGCCGCCTATCGCTGTGACGTGACCTATGGCACCAACAATGAATTCGGCTTCGACTATCTTCGCGACAACCTGAAGTTCCGCATCGAGGACATGGTCCAGCGCGACCATCATTTCGCGATTGTCGACGAGGTCGACTCGATCCTGATCGACGAGGCACGCACGCCGCTGATCATTTCCGGTCAGGCGGAGAAGACGTCGGACCAGTATCATGTGGCCAACGGCATCATCCCGGGGCTGGTTCCCGAGGATTACGATCTCGACGAGAAAGGCCGCTCGGTCTCGCTGTCCGAGACCGGTATCGAACATGCCGAAGACCTGCTCCGTGCCGCCGGCGCGATGGGGGACGGCACCCTCTATGACATCGAGAATGTCGGCCTGCTGCATCACGTCAACCAGGCCCTTCGCGCCCATAAGCTGTTTCAGCGCGACACGCATTACATGGTCAAGAACGGCATGGTGGTGATCATCGACGAGTTCACCGGCCGTGCGATGGAGGGACGCCGGTTCTCGGAAGGACTTCATCAGGCCATCGAGGCGCGCGAGGGACTTGAAATCCAGGCCGAGAACCAGACGGTCGCCTCGGTCACCTTCCAGAATTACTTCCGGCTGTATGACAAGCTCGCCGGCATGACCGGCACGGCGCTGACCGAAGCCGGCGAATTCTCCGAAATCTACAAGCTCGAGGTGGCCAGCATTCCGACCAATGTCGAGGTGCAGCGCGCCGACCATGACGACGAGGTCTATCGCACAACCGAAGAGCGTGACGACGCCGTCATCGAGCTCATCGCCGACTGCCGCGAGCGTGGCCAGCCGGTGCTTGTCGGAACGGTCACGATCGAAAAGTCCGAGGCGCTGTCGGCAGTGCTGAAGAAGCGGAAGATTCCGCACAACGTCCTGAATGCGAGGTTCCATGCTGAAGAGGCGCGGATCATCGCCGAGGCCGGAGTGCCGGGCGCGGTGACCATCGCCACCAACATGGCCGGCCGCGGCACCGACATCCAGCTTGGCGGCAACCTCGAGATGCGGCTGGAGGATGCCGGCGAGGACAAGGCCGAGCAGGTCACCGCCGAGGTTGCGGCGCTGAAGGAGCAGGCGCTTGCCGCCGGTGGCCTCTATGTCATCGGCACCGAGCGTCATGAATCCCGCCGCATCGACAATCAGCTTCGCGGACGGACAGGCCGCCAGGGCGATCCCGGCGCCTCGAAATTCTTCCTGTCGCTTCAGGACGACCTGATGCGGATCTTCGGTTCGGACAAGCTCGACGGCATGCTCCAGAAGCTGGGCCTCGAAGAGGGCGAGGCCATCGTCCATCCGTGGATCAACAAGGCCGTGGAAAAGGCCCAGTCCAAGGTCGAGGCGCGCAATTTCGAAATTCGCAAGCAGCTGCTGAAATTCGACGATGTGATGAATGACCAGCGGACCGTCATTTTCGAGCAGCGCAAGGAGATCATGCGCTCCGGCGATGTTCAGGATACGGTAACCGACATGCGGCGCGAGGCCGTCTCGCAGATCGTGGAACGTTCGGTTCCGGCCGGGACCTTCAGCGACCAGTGGAACGCCGCGCAGCTTCAGGAAGATTCGCAGCGCGTACTGGGTGTCGAAGTTCCGGCCGAAGAGTGGTTTGCCGAGGACGGCGTTGCCGAAACCGAGATCGAGGAGCGCCTGACCGACATGTCGGACCGCTACATGGCGGAAAAGGCGGTGCGGATCGGGCCGGATACCATGCGGATGGCGGAAAAGTCGCTTCTTCTTCAGGTGCTGGACCAGCAGTGGAAGCAGCATCTTCTGAGCCTCGAACAGCTTCGCCAGGGTATCTCGCTTCGTGCCTATGCCCAGAAGGACCCGCTGAATGAATACAAGCGCGAGGCCTTCACCATGTTCGAGGGGCTGCTTGCAGGCCTGCGCGAGACGGTGACGATGGTGCTGAGCCATGTCGAGGTCCGCCAGCCGGAGCCGGAGGCAGGGGCCGCGGAACAGGCGTCCGAAGCGCCGCGCCAGCCGGCCGCCATGCCGGCCAACCGCAAGGTGTCGCGCAACGAGCCATGCCCGTGCGGATCCGGAAAGAAGTACAAGCATTGCCACGGAAAGCTGACCTGACCGGTTGGCGCCAGGGTGCCGGGGAATGATCAAATACCAGCTGATCTGTGACAAATCGCACGAGTTCGAAGGATGGTTCGGTGACTCCGCCGCCTTTGAATCGCAGCAGGAATCAGGCTTCCTGACCTGTCCCGTCTGCGGGTCTGCCGATGTGCGCCGCGCGCTGATGGCGCCGAACCTCGCCAGCCCGAAAACCCGCAAGACCGACCTCGCCGAACAGCAGCCTTCAGCTCAACCCGAACCGCAACCGCAGCCGCAGGCTCCGCAGCAGGCCAGCGCGGCCCTGCCGCCAGCCGCTGCCCGCAAGATGCAGGAGCTGATGTCCGAGATGCGCGCGCTGCAGACAAGGATTCGCGAGGAATGCCGCGATGTCGGCAATGATTTCGCCGAAGAGGCGCGGAAAATCCACTATGGCGAGGTCGAGCCCGAAGGCATCTATGGCCAGGCCACGGCCGAAGAGCGCGAGGCGCTCGACGAGGAGGGCATCGAGATCATGGATATGCCCTGGCTTCCCAAGGACAATTGACGCTGCGGGCCGAGCCTGAACCGGATATTCGGCTCAGGCGTGGGTGCCGCTCGACGCATAATTGATCGCCATCATCGATGTGCGGACAAACCCGTTGCCGCCGATGCGCCGCGCCGGCCGTGGTGCGAAGCCGGTCATATCATCGAGGATGATGCCGGCTCCGGCGAATTCGGCACGGAGCTCGTGCGGCTTGACGAAACGCGCCGGGTCATGCGTTCCGGCCGGCACCAGCCTGAAGACGTATTCCAACGCCACTTTCGCCAGCGCGAGCGACGCCAGCGTCCTGTTGATGGTGGTGATGACGACCGTTCCGCCGGGTGCCAGCATGGCGGCGATGGAAGCGGCGAACAGCCGCCTGTCCGTCACATGCTCGATGACTTCCGAGGCATAGATCACGTCGAAACTCGCGCCCTCTTCGGCAAGCGCTTCGGCCGTGCAGCAGCGGTAGTCGATATCGAGCCCGGCAGTGGCGGCATGGGCCCGCGCCGCCTCGATCGCCTCGGCGGTGGCGTCGATCCCGGTGACGATGCCGCCGAGACGGGCCATCGGTTCGGCCAGCAGGCCGCCGCCACAGCCGATATCGAGGACACGAAGTCCTTCGACCCCGTTCGCGCTACCGCCTGTGCCGAGCCGCCTGACACTGTCGAGAATGTAGTCGATCCGCACCGGTGTGAAATCATGAAGCGGCGCCATCGGCCCGTCGGGGTCCCACCATTGCGAGGACATCGCCGCGAAATTGTCGATTTCTTTTTGATCCGCCGTCGTGCCCACAGACTTGCCCCATATCGCCTTTGTCGCTAAGACATCAGCGTTTTCAACATCTGGCCGCAACCATAAGGCAAAAATGGCTCTTATTGTTCAAAAATTTGGTGGGACTTCGGTCGGCGACCTCGATCGCATCCGCAATGTCGCGACGCGGGTGAAATCGGAAGTCGATGCCGGGCATCAGGTGGCGGTGGTTGTTTCGGCAATGGCCGGGACCACAAACCAGCTGGTGTCCTGGGCACGCGACATCGGTCCGATGCATGATGCCCGCGAATATGACACCATTGTCGCCACCGGCGAGCAGGTGACGGTCGGCCTTCTGGCGATCGCGCTGCAGAATCTCGGCATCGACGCGCGTTCGTGGCTCGGCTGGCAAATTCCGATCCGCACCGACGACATTCATGGCGCGGCGCGCATCGACAGCATCGACTGCGCGCTGATGCGCGAGCGCCTTGCCGGCGGCCAGGTGGCTGTTGTCGCCGGTTTCCAGGGCATTGCTCCCGACGGGCGGGTGGCGACACTCGGCCGCGGTGGCTCGGACACATCGGCGGTGGCGCTTGCCGCGGCATTGCAGGCGGACCGCTGCGATATCTACACCGATGTCGATGGTGTCTATACAACAGACCCGCGGATCGCCCCGAAGGCGCAGAAGCTCGACCGCATCACCTTCGAGGAGATGCTGGAAATGGCATCGCTCGGCGCCAAGGTGCTGCAGACCCGCTCGGTGGCCATGGCCATGCGCCACAATGTGAACCTTCAGGTGCGCTCCAGCTTTTCTGATGCGCCCGGAACCCTTGTCGTGAATGAGGATGAAATCGTGGAACAGGAAAAGATCAGCGGCATTGCCTACAGCCCCGACGAAGCGAAGATCACCATTCAGGGCCTGCCGGACAAGCCCGGCATCGCAGCCTCCATCTTCGGAGAGCTGGCCGAGAACCACATCAATGTCGACATGATCGTGCAGAGCGCGGCCAGCGAGGGGCAGCAGGCCGACATCACGTTTTCGCTGGGGCGCGGCGACCTCGACAAGGCGCTGGGGCTGATTGGCGGCGCGCGTGAGAAATTGGGATTCAGGGCGATCGATTCAGACGCCGCCGTCACCAAGATCTCGGTTGTCGGAACCGCCATGCGCTCGCAGCCGGGTGTTGCCAGGGCGATGTTCGAAACTCTCGCCGAGCGCGGCATCAACATCGAGGTCATCTCGACTTCGGAGATCAAGATTTCCGTCCTGATCGCCTCGGAATATACCGAGCTTGCCGTCCGCAGCCTCCATACCGCCTTCGGTCTCGACAGCGAGGACTGAGAAAAAGGGCAGCCCTTGGTGGTGGGCC
>WTIL01000109.1:0-9382 GCA_011522725.1 Rhodospirillaceae bacterium | reverse complement strand
ATTCGGTAATTCCGCGTGAGATATGGAACTTGAGACGCGCGATGATGAGGTGGAGCAGGACAGCTTCCGAGCGATCGGAGCTGACCTTGGTGCTGCGCGCCTTGAGGCTGGCATGCAGCTCCAGGAACTTGCGCAGCTCGTCCGGATTTCACGACATCATCTGAAAAACCTCGAAGCAGGCGATTTCGACCTGTTGCCGGGCGCCACCTATGTTTCGGGCTATATCCGGACCTATTCGCGCGAGGTCGGTCTCGATCCCGAAGTGATGACGCAACGCTACCGTGCGTTGCTCACCGACCGCGAGGCGAAGCCATCCTACAGTTTCCCGGTTGACCGGCAGCAGCCGCAGCGCTCCGGTGCGATGATGGCCTCGATCATGGTGATCTTTGCCTGCCTCGGCTATGGCGGCTGGTATGCTGCCGGAAAGCCGGATCTTGTCGCCGCCCTGGTTGGCGAGGCGCCGCAGGAAACAGTGGCCGCTCCGCAGGTCGAGACAACAGCGACCGAGCCCGACAATCTGATCATTCAGGCGACCGAGCAGGAACTCGCGGACGCCGCGCCGGCTGAAACTTCTCCGCTGACGGAAACGGGTGAGGCGGCCATTCAGGCCGTCGCGGAAACCGCCATTCTGGCAACACAGGAAGATGGCGATACCGCCATAACCTCGGCAACACCCCAGACGGTGGCGCCCGATCCGGCGACAATGGTGACGGAACCCGGCACGGAGACAGAGCAGCTTGCAGCTGTCGCATCCGGGACGCAGTCGGCGACAGGGTTGCCGGCAACGACAGAAGAGGTGCCTGGTGAGGACACGCTTGCCGCGGCGACAGCTCCGTCTGCAGGCGATGTTGATGCCCAGACCGAGGATGTTGCTGTGGCTGCTGCGGATACGGACGTTCCCGCTGCCGCGGTGACGGCCGACGACACGGCATCGAATGAGAGTGCGGCATCGGCTTCTGAAGACAGCCTGGCCAGCACCGGTGTCGCCTATGCGCGCCAGCGCGTTCCGGAACTCGAGATTACCGTTCGCGCCACCTCTATCAGCTGGATTGAAATCATCCGCAATGACGGTGAAGAGGTGATGGCCAAATTGATGCGCGAGGGCGAAATCTATGTGGTCGACAGCCGCGACCGGCTTTACCTCAGCACAGGCAACGCCGGCGGTGTGGAGCTGGTGTTCCACGATGGCGCTGTGCAGAGTGTCGGCGAGAGTGGTGAAATCCTTCGCGATCTTCCTCTTGATGCCGACAGGCTTCGCAACCAACTCTAGAGCAGTCCGGACATGGCCGGGCGCGCTGTGCCGGCATGGTGTCGCCCTGCCGGCGACATCGCCCGCAACCGGACCGCACAAATTGACAGGGGCGGCCCGTGGCCAACGCTTACCGAGCTTACAGAACAATTGAACGACGCAAATGCCGGCAGATCATGGTCGGTTCAGTGCCGGTTGGCGGTGATGCCCCGATTTCGGTGCAGACCATGACCAACACGCTGACGACGGATGTCGGCGGCACGATGGCGCAGATCACTGCCGCGGCCGAGGCGGGTGCCGACATTGTCCGCGTCTCCTGTCCGGATGAGGACAGCACCCGCGCGCTGAAGGAGATCTGCGCCGAGAGCCCGGTCCCGATTGTTGCCGACATCCATTTCCATTACCGCCGAGCCATCGAGGCGGCGGCGGCGGGAGCGGCATGCCTGCGGATCAACCCCGGCAATATCGGCAACGAGGACAGAGTGCGCGAGGTGATCAAGGCGGCGCGCGATCACGGGTGCTCGATGCGTATCGGGGTGAACGCCGGTTCGCTGGAACGCCACCTTCTGGAGAAATATGCCGAGCCCTGTCCGGAGGCGCTGGTGGAATCGGCGCTCGAACATGCGCGAATTCTCCAGGACAATGATTTTCATGAATTCAAGATTTCGGTGAAGGCCTCGGACGTCTTCCTTGCCGTCGCCGCATACCAGCAGCTTGCCGATGTCATCGACTGCCCCCTCCATATCGGGATTACCGAGGCCGGCGGCATGCGGGCAGGCACGGTGAAATCCGCCATCGGCCTCGGCGGCCTGCTCTGGGCCGGCATTGGCGATACGGTGCGGGTCTCGCTGTCGGCCGATCCGACAGAAGAGGTGCGCGTTGCCTATGAAATGCTGAAGTCGCTGGGCTTGCGCCGTCGCGGCGTGACAGTGATTTCCTGCCCGTCCTGCGCGCGCCAGCAATTCGACGTGATTTCGACGGTTCAGGTGATCGAGGAACGTCTCGAACATATCGATGTGCCGATGACGGTGTCGATCATCGGCTGTGTGGTGAATGGTCCGGGCGAGGCGCGCGAGACCGATATCGGCCTGACAGGCGGCGGCAAGGGAACGCATCAGGTCTATGTGTCGGGTCTCGCCGATCACAGGTTGACGAATGGCGACATCGTCGAGCATGTTGTCGGCCTTGTCGAGGCCCGTGCCGCCGAGATCAAGGCAGCCGCAGCGTCCGAACCCGAAGCGGCCCAAGCCTGACACGGCCGATCCCGCCTTCTCGCGACACCATCCCGGGGACCAGTCCAATATGTCTCGTTTGCAACCCGCCAGGGGAACCACGGATCTCATGCCAGCCGCGATGGCCGGCCACCAGCGGGTGATCGGCACGGCGCGCGCCGCCGCGGGCCTTTACGGCTTTCAGGAGATGGCGACGCCGATGTTCGAGTTTGCCGAGGTGTTCTCGCGTCCGCTCGGCGACAGCAGCGATGTGGTCACCAAGGAAACCTACAACTTCACCGACCGTGGCGGCGAGACGCTGACACTGCGCCCGGAAAACACCGCCGGCGTGGTGCGGGCGATGATCTCCAACGGACTCACGCAGAGCCTGCCTCTGAAGTTCTTCTATGCCGGGCCGATGTTCCGCTATGAGCGGCCGCAGAAGGGACGCATGCGCCAGTTCCATCAGATCGGGATCGAATATCTCGGGCCGCGTGACGGTCTGGCCGATGCCGAAATCATTGGCTGCGGCGCGCGTATTCTTGATGATCTTAGTGTGCTCGACCGCTGCACCCTTCACCTGAATTCGCTTGGCGACAGTGAAAGCCGCCAGGCCTACCGTGCGGCGCTGGTCGATTTCCTCAATGCGCATGAAGCGGACCTGTCGGAAGACAGCCGGACAAGGCTGACATCGAACCCGCTCAGAATCCTTGATTCCAAGGATGCGGGCGACCGCGCCATCATCGCCGAGGCACCACGTCTTGACGCATTCCTGAATGACGGGTCACGCCGGCATTTCGACAGCGTGACCGGCGCGCTGGACGGCGCCGGTATTTCCTGGAGCTTCGACCCGCTGCTTGTGCGCGGTCTCGATTATTACTGCCACACCGCTTTTGAATTCATCACTGACGCCCTTGGCGCGCAGGGCACTGTACTTGGTGGCGGGCGCTATGACGGTTTGTCGGAGATGCTTGGCGGCCCGCCCGTGCCGGGTGTCGGCTGGGCTGCCGGTGTGGAGCGGCTTGCCATGCTTGTCGGCGATGTGGAGCCTGCCGCGCCGCGCGTGGCGGTAATGCCGATGGATGGCGACGCCGAAGGCGCTGCCTTCGCGCTGGCCGAGTCGCTGCGCGGTGCCGGGATCGCCGTCGACCTTCCGGCCGGCGGGGCCATCGGCAAGAGACTGAAAAAGGCCGACCGTGCCGGTGTCCGCATTGCCGTGATCCTTGGCAGCGACGAGGTTGCCGGCGGCAGCGCGCAGATTCGCGACCTCGGCGCCGGCACGCAGCAGGAAGTGCCGCAGGCAGAGCTTGCCTCGGTTCTTCATGGCATGCTTGGCGAAGGCCAGGCGTCATGAGCATAGAGCAGAGCATGGACAAGGTGCTGGCGCGCCGCGACGAGGTTGAATCGCGGCTTGCCGATGCCGCTTCGATGTCGCCTGACGAGCTGGCCAGCCTGTCGCGCGAGCTGTCCGAATTGCGGCCTGTCTGCGAGCAGATTGACCTTGTCAGGCGGCTCGAAGGTGACCGGGACGCGGCCGTGATGCTGGCCGAGGAGGCCGCTGACGACGCCGAAATGGCGGAGATGGCGCAGGCCGAAATTCAAGAGATCGAGGCCCGGCTTCCCGAGGAGATGAACAGCCTGCAGCTTCTTTTGCTGCCGCGCGACCGGGACGATTCGCGAAACGCGATCCTCGAGGTGCGCGCCGGTACCGGTGGTGACGAGGCGGCGCTGTTCGCCTCCGACCTGTTCGGCATGTATCAGCGATTTGCGGCAAAGCATGGCTGGCGGTTCGAGGTGATGGAAGTGTCCGAGACCGGCATCGGCGGCTACAAGGAGGCCACTGCCAACATCGCCGGAAGCGATGTGTTCGCGCGGCTGAAATTCGAATCCGGCGTTCACCGCGTGCAGCGTGTTCCCGAAACCGAAGCCGGCGGCCGCATCCATACATCGGCTGCCACCGTCGCGGTGCTGCCAGAGGCCGAGGATGTCGATATCGATGTTCAGGAGAGCGATCTTCGGATCGATGTGTTCCGTGCTTCCGGCCCCGGGGGGCAGTCGGTGAACACCACTGACTCGGCGGTGAGGATCACCCATATCCCGACCGGCATCGTGGTCAGCCAGCAGGACGAGAAATCCCAGCACAAGAACCGCGCCAAGGCGATGAAGATCCTGCGCGCGAGGCTGTATGACGCCGAACGCGCCCGGCTTCAGGCCGAACGCGCCGCCTCGCGAAAGGGCCAGGTCGGCTCCGGCGACCGCTCCGAGCGGATCCGGACCTACAATTTCCCGCAGGGACGCGTGACCGACCACCGCATCAACCTCACCCTCTACAAGCTGGACAAGGTGATAGCCGGCGAGGCTCTCGACGAGGTGGTCGAGGCTCTTGTGGCCGAAGACCAGGCGCAGCGGCTTGCCGAGGGTGGTGAATGAGCGCCGCCCCGGCAGAGGCGCGCGACATTCTGATGCCGGCCGTGCGGCGCCTTCAGGAAGGCGGCGTGGAAAGCCCGGCGCTGGACAGCCGGCTGCTTCTGGGAACGGCGCTGGGACTGGACCGGGCGGTGCTGCCGCACGAGACCCTTGACGGTTTCGACGATGCGGCGGCTGCGATGTTTGAGGCTTTGCTAAACCGCCGCCTTGGCGGCGAGCCGGTCAGCCGGATCAGGGGCTGGCGGGAATTCTGGACGCTGCGCCTCGAACTGGCGCCGGCGACCCTCGACCCGAGACCGGATTCTGAAACGATCGTGGCAGCGGCACTTGCCGCAACGGATCCCGGCAAGCCTTGCCGGATGCTGGATCTGGGGTGCGGTACGGGCGCGCTGCTCCTGGCCTGTCTTTCCGAACGTCCGGATGCCACCGGAACGGGTGTCGATATCGCCGGCGAGGCGGTGGAGGCGGCGACGCGCAATGCCGGGAAGAACGGCCTTTCCGCCCGTGCGGATTTTGTTATCGGGGATTTTTCTGATCCGGACGCGGCGCCCGGGCTTTATGACCTGATCCTCTGCAATCCGCCCTATATCCCGGCCGGCGAGATCGACGGGCTGGCGGTTGAGGTGGCCTGTTTCGACCCGCGTCTCGCCCTTGATGGTGGTGATGACGGGCTGGACTGCTGGCGGGCCGTCCTGCCGCGCATTGCCGCTGGCCTGTCCCGCGGCGGCCGGGCCTGTCTTGAAATCGGCGCCGGCCAGGAAGACGCAGTGCTTGGCCTTGCCGCCAGGGCCGGGCTTTGCGAGATCGGCCGCGAGAAGGACCTTGCCGGCATATGCCGCTGTCTGGTTCTGGGGCTTGCCGACAATCCTGCCACAGGGGCGTCGGGATAGGGGCGCCGGGATAAATTGCGCCGCGGTCAATTTAGGCTTGCACTGCGGGTCGGGAGGTGGCTATGGTGCCGCATGCGTTGGATGCCTCGGGGCGTCGCGCAGTCACCTCCGAAGATGGTGGTAACCACAGCAAGCTGAAAGAGCCGTTATCAGGCACGACTCGCTTGCCAGTTCAGTTTCAATAACCGGTTAACAGGTCAATGAGACAACCTCAGAATGCAAAGCGTGGCCGCGGACGTGGCCGCCGTGGAAACGGCAACGCCCAACCGAATGTGCCGAACAGGAACACGTCCTACGAATCGAACGGTCCCGATGTGAAGCTCCGCGGCAACGCGCAACAGCTGAACGAGAAATATCTCGCGCTGGCGCATGACGCGGCGGCCGCCGGCGAACGAATCACCGCCGAAGCCTATACGCAGTTCGCCGATCACTATTTCCGGCTTCATCAGGCAGCCGTGGACGCGGCTGAGGAGCGCCGCGCCCAGCATGCCGAACGGCAGTCACGCGCCGAGGCACCGCAGCCCTCGATCGAGGAAGAGGCCAAGCCGCAGCCCGACACCGAAGGTGACGGCGCTGCCGAAAAGGCCGACGGCGCCGAGGTTGTCGATCTGAGCCCGGCCAAACTTTCAGAAATGGTTCAGGAAGAACAGGATTCGGCCTCGGCCTGATCGGTTGTTCCTCAAGGGAAACAGCGCCTGATTTGCCGGCGCTATCCCAGTCTTGTCAGACGGTCGCCCGGCCTGACGAGACCGCCCTCGGTCACCTCGGCGAAAATGCCGAGATCAGTATGGCCGAACTCGCGCTGCATCAGCGGCAGATAATGCGGCCCGCGCACGGCGGTTGCCGGATCGACATCGATCGCCGCGCAGCGTCCTACGGGTGCCTCCACCCGCAGTACTGCCTCGCCAAGTCTGACCTCTGTTCCGACCAGCGAAGCCTCTTCGAAAGGCGTATCTGTTTCGAGCATGATGTTCAGCCGGAAGCGGCGCGCGTCGGGCGCTGTGCCTGTGGCCGCGCCAAACCGGTCCACCGAGGCTGTGCCGCCGAGGCTGATCCATGGCGCCCTGGTGTCGGTGAAGGCGCCGTCTGTGACGCGGGTAAGTTGTGGCAGGCCGCCAAGCCGGCCTGCGAACCGGGCGGCGAAAAATTCATTCACCAGCCGGATGCCGGGCTCGGTCGCAAGGTCGGCGGCCAGGATCTCCTCGCCATCCTTCGACAGGGTCATCACCTCGCCTGCCATGTCGCAGTCGAAGGCGGCAAGCTCCTCAAACTTCATCATTTGCAGGAAAAAGGATTTTTTCACCCAGCGGCCGGCCAGTGCCTCATCCTGCTTCGGGTGACCGTTGGTGACGGCAAAACGCCGGTCGCCGGGGAAGTGCTTTCCGGCCTCTAGCCGAATCGAGTCGAGCGTCATGCCGGCCAGTCCCTTGACCGGATATTGCCATAATTGTGAGACGATCATTCCGCGTCCTGCCTTCTGTGATCCCGGATTCCCGTCCGGAACGGCAAGACTAGTTTACGCCACGTTCCGAGGGAAGAAGTTCCATCGCGGCAAAGCGGACGGAGCCGGTTGCCAGCACCTCGGCCTCGACAAGCTCGACCTGGCTGCGGAAATCCGCCAGCAGTTCGGCCGGGATTTTCTCGCCGGTCGGCAGGCTCACTGTCAACGGGTTGACCTTGCGGTTGTTCACCAGGATTTCATAGTGAAGGTGCGGTCCGGTCGAGCGGCCGCTGGAGCCGACATAGCCGATGATCTGGCCCTGCTCGACGCGGCGGCCCGGGGTGATGCCCCGCGCGATCCGCGACATGTGGGCATAGGCGGTGTCATATGTGCTGTTGTGGCGAATGCGGATATAGCGGCCGTAGGAGCCGAGCCACCCGGATTTCGTGACCACACCGCTGCCGGCGGCAATGATCGGTGTGCCGGTCGGCGCCGCGAAATCCACGCCCTTGTGCATCCGGTTGTAGCCGCTGATCGGATGTTTGCGCATGCCGTATGAGGATGACAGGCGCGCGCCGGAGATCGGTGTGCGGATCAAGGTACGCGCGGCGGAGTTGCCGTTGCGGTCATACCAGCCGACGCGGCTGCCGTCATGGTCGAACCGGTAAAAGCCAAGCTGGCTTCCCGACAGCATAAGGCCTGCATAATGGAGCTTGGTGGCGATTTTCTCTCCGGAGATCTGGTCGATCTGCTGCTCGTAAAGAAGCTCGAACGCGTCGCCGGACCGGATCTCGCGCTGGAAATCGACCGAGAAGCCCATGATCCGCACATATTCGGCAAGCGCATCATCGGGAATGTTGCTGTCTGCCGCGGCGCGATAGATCGAATCATTGATCACGCCCTGCGCAAAGGACAGGTACCGCTCGACAGGCCGGATGGCTGAGAACGCAACCCAGCCTTCCTCGGGGTCGTCGATGGCGAAGATGTCCCGCCCGTTGCGGGTGGTGAAGGCAAAGCCCCCGGGGGTCACGCGCACATCAAGTCCGACCGGCAGCGCGCGAAGGCTGGCCCGGCCGCTGACAGCATCCACCGCCGCGGCGACGTCTGTCGCCTCATAGCCGGCCCGGCGCAGCAGTTTGCCGAGCCCTTCGCCATTCTTGAGTGTGTAAAGCGCGTCCTTGCCGGTTTCCGTACCGGTCTGCTGGAGATACATCTCGGCGACGGTGCGGGTGGCGCGTGGCAGAATGGTCTGCGGGTCGGGGCGCGGGACGGGAAGTGAGATATCGACCGGCTCGGCGGGATAAAGCAGCGCCAGGTCCGGCTTTGACTGGGGAAGCGGCATGCCGTCGCTGCGGACCGGCTCCATGGCCGAGGCCGCGCTTGCAAGAAGGGCGAGGGCCGGAGCGATCAATGCAGTGCGGCCGGCTTTCAGGCGCGCCATTGTGCGAATCATCTCTTTAATCCCGAATTACCCAAAACGCGCGGGACGGCCATGCCAACCCGAATTGGCGTTCATCTTTATTTAAGTAAGGGGTTTGGTCAATAGCGTGCAGAAAATTTCGATGTGATTCAGAAATTTGCGTGATGACCTTATAGTGCAATCTGGGCTGTCGCCGTCCCTGCAAAAGGCCGAGTGCGTGAATATTCCGGAAATGACTCTGCGTTCAGGCATGAATCATGCTAGGGTTCCCCACTGATTTCTGCCGGAAATCACCTTTGTCCCGACCGCGATACGCGGGCCGTTTTCGCCAGAAAACCAAGGGAAAACCACGGGAATTCCGGGCAAACGGAAAAAAAGTGAAAAAAGCGCATTTTTAGGGTGGACAGCTTCGGAGGTCCCGCTTATAAACCGCGCTCACCACCCCACGGGGCGGTAACAAACCGGCTGAGCGGCCAAGTCGCTAAACGCCGGACGCTGTTTGAAAATGTAAGAAAATTTGGAAGAGATTCGCGGGTGGCGGTCGTTGTGAACGTACCGTCCTTTGTAAACACAAAGTCAGCCCGATGAATCTTAAACGCTTACTTCAATGTGAAGTAGATGAACATGGATTAAATTGGGCGGGCTATGTCCCACGGAGCAATCCGTCGGACCAGTCTAACCTAAGAGTTTGATCCTGGCTCAGAACGAACGCTGGCGGCATGCCTAACACATGCAAGTCGAACG
>WTIL01000102.1 GCA_011522725.1 Rhodospirillaceae bacterium | reverse complement strand
CACAAGTTCTTTTCGGACAAGCCAGTGACCGAGGCGGAACTTAAAACTCTTTATGACCTCGCCAAAATGGCACCTTCAGCGTCAAACGGTTGTCCAATGCGTATAACCTTTGTGACCTCCCCAGAAGGCAAAGAGCGGGTTCTTAAGGCGTCCAATCCTGGCAATGTCGAAAAAATCGCTTCGGCTCCCGTGACAATGATCATCGCCTATGACACCAAATTCTACGACCAATACCCAAAGCTAGCGCCGCACATGCCGTCGCCGCCAAACGAAGCGTCCCTTCCTGACGCGGCGTTGGAAAGGATCGCCCTTCGCAATAGCTCACTTCAAGCTGGGTTCGTTATGGTGGCAGCGAGGAGCTTAGGACTCGACTGTGGGCCAATGTCAGGATTTAAGAATGAAATCATCGATGATTTATTCTACGCCGGCACTAACTGGCGCTCGAACTTCATAATCAATCTTGGCCATGGCAACGGCGAATCCATCCGCCCGCGAGCAGCGCGTCTGGACTTTGACGAGGCCTGCGAAATCGTTTAGTGGTAGCCAACTTTTGCCAAGGCGCGCTCAGCGTCCGTGGCTTCGGTCATAACCGCTTGGCGGCGGAGACTTCCAGCCGGCCAACGCCCCGTTTGCCGGCGCGAAGGTTTCCACTAGAAGCGGATGGCAGGCGGCAGCGTCGCTGGAATGTGTCGATGAGCAATCCCCGCCCGGGCAGGCCGACAGCGCGCCGAGCAGATCGATCTCGGCAAAGAACTCGATATAGTCGCCGGGGCGCACCGGGCTGGACTTCATAAAATACTGGCCGGTGTCACGGGTGAAGCCTGTGCACATGAAGACGTTGAGCACGTCATGCACCTGCATTTCGACCTCCTCGAGCGGGCGGCCGGTCTCGTCGGCAAGCGCGCGCGACAGGTTCGAATGGCAGCAATGATGGTAATCATCTCCCGCCAGAAGATGGTGTGTGTATGGATCGCAGCGGGTGCCGATCACATCATGGATCGAGCCGCCGAATTCATCCATGCCGTACCATCCCAGCGTGTCCTCGATGATCGTCGCCATCGGGCGCAGATAAGGCAGGTTCGACCACATGCGCTCGCCGGTGGTGATGTGGGTGCCGTGTATGGCGCGGGTCTTTCCCGAATAGAAACGCTCGTCGAGATTGTGCGCGTTCCACAGGTTGAGATCGCCCACTTGCGGGCCTTCGACCGAACTGATCCGGAAAAAGCCGCCGGCGGGCACATGGAAACAGCCGCCCTCGCGCGGCTGTACCAGCACCTCGCCGGTCTTGGACGCGCCGGCGCGTGCCGACCGGTAGAGGCCGAGGTCCGGCGGCGCCAGCGTGCCGTTCGGATAGACGATGACCGGTTCGACAGCGCGGCGTGCGTCGGCGTCGCCGGGGGCGGCGGGAAATTCAGATGTCATGTTGCCAGTCTCTTTTCTTCTATTTTGCAGCCGCACGCTGGCGGGCGATCATTCCAAGCATCGACAGGCCGAGGCGCGAAGCCATCAGCGCGCCCTGCCCGTTCACATCGCGGGCCGGCATCAGCTCGACCATGTTGAAACCGCAGATCGGCGCGCGCGCCGCGATGGCCTCGAAGATCTGCATCATCTGCCAGTATGACAGGCCACCCTGCGCTGCGCCGATAACAGCCGGCATCACCACCGGGTCCATGCTGTCGACATCAAGCGCGATATAGACAGGCACGCCTTCCGGCAACTCGGCGACAGCGCGCGCGATGCCGTCGGGTTCGATCAGGTTGCGCATGGTGTGGAAAGCAACGCCGTAATCCAGCGCGGCCTGGACCTCGCCCTTGCGGGCCGAGCCGATGCCGCGCGCGCCAAGCTGCACGATCTTGCCCACATGCGCCATTTCCGAAGCGCGGCGCATGTTGCTCGACAGGCCCTGCGTCTCGCCGCCCACATCATCACGCCAGTCGATATGCGCGTCGATCTGCAGGATCGAGATCGGGCCACCGTCAAAACCGCAATAGGATTCAAGCACCGGGATCGGCACCGAATCATCGCCGCCAAGAACAAAGGGCACGCTGCCGGCGTCGAGCAGGCCGGTCACCGCACCACGTATCATCGCGCGATTGCTCGCGGTGACTTCCGGCGCGGCATCGGCCACGGTGTCGAGATTGCCGAAATCGGCGGCGATGACGCCGTCGGGCAACACGCCGTCTGACGGCTCAACACCGAAAAGGTCGAAATCATGCTGCTCGAGGATGGTCGGCCAGCTTCGCGCGGCACGGATCGCGTCCGGCGCGTCATGACAATAGGAGCCGACGGGATAGGGTGTTGCCGACCCGATCCCCAGCACCGCGATATCGACGCCCTGCGGCGCGTTGATATCGCCGCGCGGCATGTTCAGCCAGCCACCGGCAGTCTCGCCGCCAAACAGGTCCCCCATGGAAGGTGTGTTGTTCATATGTCTCCTCCGGGCACGATCCGGTTACGCGTTATTACTGCGGGGCGCCGCAATTCCGGCCGCGACATGACGGGCAAGGCCCCGACAATGCCCGCCATCTTTGGCATTTTGCGCCTAGAGCCTGTCACGCTCTGCCATCCTTGTCGATGGCCGTTACCCTGTTCAATTCCCGCTTCAACGGGGTGAGTTCCAACAAATGTCGCTGATTCGCCTCAGGACATAATGAATGTTATGATCAGCGCCCGTGTCGCGTTCAATTATTTCAAACTATTCCGAAACCACCGGAAAGAGTCGTGATACGGAACAATTGCTGGTCACCGTTCGTCTACTGTGCTGGCTGCATATCCGGCGATCAGG
>WTIL01000074.1 GCA_011522725.1 Rhodospirillaceae bacterium | reverse complement strand
AGAACCATCTCGGCAGGCTGACCGAGCGCTTCTACCGGGTGGACAAGGCGCGCTCGCGCCAGATCGGCGGCACCGGTCTCGGCCTTGCCATCGTCAAGCATATCGTCAATCGCCATCGGGGCACGATGGAGATCACAAGCAGTGACGAGGGCGTCACGACATTTGCGGTGTCGTTACCGGTGATTGCCGGGAACCAAGCGCTGTAACAAAACCGTAACCGTCATGTGGCATCAGCAGAGACGAACAGGTCGAAAGAAAGGAACAGGTCATCATGTCGATCCGCATCCTTGTCGCTGATGACGAGCCGAACCAGCTCGAGCTGCTGACCTTCAATCTCGTTCAGGCGGATTACGAGGTGATCCGCGCCGAGGATGGCAGGCAGGCGCTGGACATGATCGAGGAACACCGGCCCGATCTTGTGATCATCGACTGGATGATGCCGCATATGTCGGGCATCGACGTTTGCCGGACGCTGCGCTCGCGCGCCGAAACCCGCCAGCTTCCGATCATCATGCTCAGCGCCCGCGGCGAGGAAGGAGACCGCACGCTCGGCCTCGACATCGGGGCCGACGACTATATCTCGAAGCCGTTTTCCCCACGCGAGCTGATCAGCCGCGTTCGCGCGCTTCTCCGGCGAGCGCATCCGGCCCTTTCCGACGAGGTGCTGGAATTTCACGATCTGAAATTCAACCAGACGACCATGGAAGTCACCCGCGGTGGTCACACCGTAACGATCGGACCCAAGGAAAGCAGGTTGCTGGCCACTTTGATGGAACGTCCCGGACGGGTCCTGAGCCGCACGCAGCTTCTCGATCTGGTCTGGGGGCACGGTGTCTATGTCGAGGAGCGGACTGTCGATGTTCACGTTTCGCGCCTTCGCAAGGCCCTGAACAGCGCCGGCGCAGACGGCGCCGTGGCGCCGAACCTTATCCACTCCATACGTGGCAGCGGCTATGCGCTTCGCACGCCGGAGCGCAGCTGAACACCGGGTCTGCCTGCTGATTGCCTGATGTGGCCGGGCAGTGCCTGTGCGGTCATTTGAACGGGCACTGGTCAAGTTGCCGCCACTCAAGTTGTCACTGGATAAGGTGCCGCGAAACTGGCACAGTGCGCCGCACCGGACCTCATCCACGGAGACAGTTTCATGCCAGCCGCCGAGCCGCATATCGTTGCGCATTTCGTACCGCTGTCGGTCATCATGTCCGATCATGGCGGCGATCTGGCAAGCTATATGGCGGCCAGCGGCAGCAGCGATGTGGTGGTCACCATGCCGGTGACGATGGATGTCGTCGGCCGCGGCACGCAGTCCTTTTTCGTCGCGGTGGCCGTGACCTGGCATTTCGACAGCGCCGAGCCGCTTCAGGACGCCGTCACAGCGGATTGCCCGAAGGGACATCAATGCCTGTTCGCATGGGTGCCCGCCGACCGGGCCGGGACGGATGAGTTCGGTATCTATATCGATGATATCGGCGCCGGAGAGACGCTGCAGAACGGCATGGTCGCAGAGGTGATCGAGCAGGCGCAGATCGAACAGGCGGTCGCCGCCGCCATGTCAGGATGACGGCTTGCCGCGCTGCCCGGCGCATCTCTTCGAGCAGTATCTGACCTGTTCCCAGTCGCGTTCCCACTTCTTCCGCCAGGTAAACGGGCGGCCGCAGGTCGCGCAAATCTTGCTGGGCAGATCGCGCTTCTGTAACCTTTTTGTCATGATCGGATGATATCCATCTGTGACCTGAAATGCCCACCGGTGTGCCTGATGACAAGACCTCGCAACGTTCTTTTTCTCTGTACCGGCAATTCCGCCCGCTCCATTCTCGCCGAGGCGATCCTGCGCCATTACGGGACCGGCCGCTACAATGCCTGTTCGGCCGGATCGATGCCGACGGGCATGCCGAACCCGGCTGCCATCGCCACGCTCGAGGCGCGCGGGATTGATCATTCATTTGCCCGCTCGAAAAGCTGGGATGAATTTGCCGGTCCGGATGCCGACGCGATGGATATCGTGATCACCGTCTGCGCCAACGCCGCCGGCGAGACCTGTCCGGTCTGGCCGGGGCATCCGCATACCGCGCATTGGGGCGTCGAGGACCCGGCAGCCGTGACCGGAAGCCGCGACGACATCATGGCCGCCTTTGCCGTCACCTTTGACCAGATGAAGGCGCGTGTTGACGCGCTGCTGGCGCTGGGCGACGCTCCGGTCGAAGACATGATGCCGGCCATCCGCGCCATCGGGGAACTGCCATGATCAGCCAGAAGACCGCCCGTATTCTTGTTGCCGAATTCGCCGGCACCATGATCCTGCTGGCCACGGTCATCGGGTCGGGGATCATGGCCGAGCGGCTGGCCGGCGGCAATGTGGCCATCGCCCTTCTCGGCAACACCATTCCGACGGGCGCCATTCTCTATGTGCTGATCACGGTGTTCGGTCCGGTGTCGGGAGCGCATTTCAATCCGGCAGTGACCATCGCCTTTCTGCTGCGCCGCGAGATCGCCTTCACCCGGGCCGCCCATTTCATGTTCGTTCAGGTGGCCGGTGCCATCTGCGGGGCGATGCTGGCGCATTTCATGTTCGAGGTGCCGCTTTTGCAGCTGTCGCAGAATGTGCGCACCGGACCGGCGCAATGGGGCTCGGAGTTTGTTGCCACCTTCGGGCTGCTGACCGTGATCTTCGGCGGCCTGCGCTGGCGGCCGGATGCGGTCCCGGCGCTGGTCGGCATGTATATCACCGCCGCCTACTGGTTCACCGCCTCGACGAGTTTCGCCAATCCTGCGGTCACCATCGCGCGCGCCTTCACCGACAGCTTCTCCGGCATCCTGCCGGCCGATGTTTCGGCCTTCATCGTCGCGCAGCTGGCGGCGGCGGTCGCCGGGGCCTATGTGCTTGGCTGGCTGTTCGCCCCGGAAGACACATCAGGCGAGATCTGATCTTCGGGTGATGAATCTCATCGTATGATCTGGTGATGGATGACAAGGCCCGCTGCCTTGACTACTATCCGCCCCGATTACGCAGGACCCCGGTGACACAGGACATGACCCACACTTACGACAAACCCGCCATCGCACGCTCGGTGGCCCGCATGCTTCTCGAGATCGAGGCGGTACTTTTCCGCGCGGACGATCCTTTCACCCTGACCTCCGGCATGAAGAGCCCGGTCTATATCGACTGCCGCAAGATCATCGCCTTTCCGCGGATGCGCGCGCAGATGATGGATTACGGCCGCACCGTGATCATGAATGACATCGGGTATGAAAGCCTCGACGCCGTGGCCGGCGGCGAGACGGCCGGCATTCCGTTCGCCGCCTGGCTTGCCGAGCGCACCGGCCTGCCGATGCATTACGTCCGCAAGAAGCCCAAGGGTTTCGGCCGCGACGCCAGAATCGAGGGTGATATCCGCGACGGGCAGCGCGTGCTTCTTGTCGAGGATCTGGCGACCGACGGCGGCAGCAAGCTGAGCTTTGTCGAGGCCATCCGCACCGCCGGTGCCGAGGTCGGCCACACCTTTGTCATCTTCTATTATGACATCTTCAAGGACGCCGAGGAGCAGCTCGCCGCCGAAGGTGTCAAACTGCACTATCTGTCGACCTGGTGGGACGTGCTGGCGGCAAGCCGCGAGTCGGGAAGTTTCGACGAGGACACGCTGTCGAAGGTCGAAGCCTTCCTGAACGATCCGCGCGGCTGGTCGAAGGCGCATGGCGGCGTCTGACGGAACTCTGCATTACTGGATTCAAATCAATTGAATTCAAATCTACTGCATTCAACTCCCGGGGAGGGGGCCATGAGTATAGATTTCCAGAATTTCACGCCCTACGCGTCGCTGATCGGCGGTGTGATGATCGGGCTTGCGGCGTTGCTGCTGATGCTCGCCCATGGCCGTGTCATGGGTGTCAGCGGCATCCTTGGCGGCATTGTCATGCCATCGGGCAAGTCTGACATCGGATGGCGGGTTCTGTTCGTGATCGGCATGCTGGCCGGTCCCTTTGCGGTCATTCATCTGCTGGACCGTCCGGTCGATATCATGCCTGCCGCATCCGGCATGATCCTGCCGGTGGCCGGATTCATCGTCGGGCTTGGCACGGCAATCGGATCGGGCTGCACCTCCGGACATGGCATCTGCGGCCTTGCGAGGCTGTCGCCGCGTTCGCTGGTGGCGGTCGGCGCCTTCATGGCGACCGGCATTGCCACCGTCTTTCTCGTACGCCACGTGATGTAAGGGAGGGCAGGCCATGATGCGACATATCTCGATCATCCTCATCGGCGCGCTGTTCGGCGCCGGGCTGGCCCTGTCGGGCATGCTGAACCCGTCCAAGGTGGCAGGCTTCCTCGACCTGTTCGGCACCTGGGACCCGTCGCTTGCCTTTGTCATGGGCGGCGGCGTTGTGGCGAACTTCATTGGCCACCGGATCGTCATGCGGCGGCCCGGCCCGGTCTTTGCCTCGGGTGCCGCGGGTTTCCGGATTCCGGCGAACAATGCGATCGACAGCAAGCTGGTCGTCGGGTCGGCGCTGTTCGGCATTGGCTGGGGTCTTGGCGGGCTGTGTCCGGGGCCGGCGATCTCGTCGCTGCTGCTGGCGCCGGGCGATGCCGTGCTGTTCGTCCTGATGATGCTGGCGGGCCTTGCCGTCGGCCGCATGCTGACAAGCGGCCCGGCTGCCACACCGGCGGCGCAGGCCTAGTCACGGCCACGCTTTACACCGCTTCGCGAGGGCGGCAGGATTCATCACATGCAGACCGCCCCGCGTTTCGATATCGACATGGATGCCCTGTGGCACGATCCCTATCCGCAGCTCGCGCGGCTGCGGGCCGAAGCGCCTGTCGCCTTTGTCCCGCAGCTTGACGGGATTGTCTTCACACGGCGTGACGACATCGACATCTGGGAAAAGCGGATCGACATCTTCAGTTCGGAACAGCCCGGCGGGCTGATGACGCGGCTGATGGGCCAGAACATGATGCGCCATGACGGCGATGCCCACCAGTCGCAGCGCCGCGCGATGCAGCCGGCGGTCTCGCCGCGCGCTGTCCAGCGGCACTGGCGCAATGCCTTTCGCGAGGCCGCGGTGCGCGTGCTGGACGAGCTGGCACCGAAGGGGCGGGCCGATCTCTGTACCGATTATGCGATGACGCTGTCAGGCGAGGCGCTGCGGCTGATCACCGGCCTCGACAATGTGACGGCGCACGAGATGGACGCGCATTCACAGGCGATGATCGACGGCATTTCGAACTATGCCGGTGACGCCGATATCGAGGCGCGATGCCTCGGCGCCGTCGCGGCGCTGGATGCCGCGATCGGGGCGCGGCTTGATGACTTCGCCGCCAGCCCGCCCGACCCGGACAGCATCGACGGCGTGTCGGTGATCGCGGTCCTGCAGCGCGCAGGCGCCACGCACGACCAGATCCTGGCGAACGTCAAGCTGGTGATCAGCGGCGGCCAGAACGAGCCGCGCGATGCCATCGCCGGCGCTGCCTGGGCGCTTCTCACCCATCCTGACCAGCTTGCCAGCCTGATGGACGGGACAGTTGGATGGGACCGGGCTTTTGACGAATATGTGCGCTGGATGGCACCGATCGGCATGTCGCCGCGGCGCATCGCCGGCAGTGCCGAGATCGGCGATGTGAAGATTACGCCGGGAGGCCGCGCCTTTTTCATGTTTGGCGCCGCGAACCGCGACCCGGCGCATTTCACTGATCCCGACAGTTTTGATATCACCCGTGATACGCGAAAGCACATCGCCTTCGGGGCGGGGCCGCATTTCTGCGCCGGGGCCTTTGCGGCACGGGCGCTGGTGGCGGATGTTGCCCTGCCGATGATGTTCGCGCGGCTTGGCGGATTGCGCCTCGATCCGGACAGGCCGGCCGCTTTTGGCGGCTGGGCGTTCCGCGGGCCGCTTGCCATGCATGTGTGCTGGGATCATGACCGGGCCGAAGACACCGCGGGCAGGGCCGCGGACAGGAAGGAAGCAGCCAGATGAGCAAGTCAGACAACAAGGATAACGGCAAGCCCAGCCTCGCACGGCGCGGCGCGATCCCGGCTTCGGCCAGCCGGCCTGTAGCAACGCCGATCTTCCCGTCGGTGGTCTATGCGGCGGAATCCGCGGACACGCTGGATGCACAATATGAAGGCGCGCTGGAGGGCTATACCTATGCCCGCGAGGGGCATCCGAACGCCGACATGCTGGCGGCCACGGTCGACCGGCTGGAGGGCGCCGAGGGCGGGATCGTCACGGCATCGGGCATGGCGGCGATTTCGGCGATGTTCCTTGGTGTGCTGAAGGCGGGCGACCATATCCTTGCCGGCGACCAGCTCTACGGGCGCTCGCTTCGCATGCTTGGCCAGGACCTGCCGCGCCTCGGCTTCGAGACGAGCTTTGCTGATTCATCTGACGCCGCCGCCATGAAAGCCGCCATCCGGCCCAACACCAGGATGATCATGATCGAGGCGGTTTCGAACCCGACACTCCGCGTTGCCGATGTCACCGGCATCGCCGAACTGGCGGCGGCGCACGGGGCGTTGCTGGTGGTCGACAATACCTTCACCACGCCGGCGATGTTCCGCCCGATGGAGCATGGCGCCGACATCGTCATCAACTCGATCACCAAGTTTCTTGCCGGCCATTCGGATGTGACCCTCGGCTATGTCGCGGCACGCGATCCCGGGCTTCGCACCGCCATCTATGATGCCGCCGTTACCTGGGGCACGACGCCGAGCCCGTTCGACTGCTGGCTTGCCGAGCGCGGGCTCCATACCTTCGACCTTCGCTTCGAGAAGGCGCAGGCGACCGCCGCCGCGCTGGCCGACGCGCTGGCCGGACGGGACGGCATCAGGCAGGTCATCTACCCCGGCCGCGCCGACCACCCGCACCACAACCGCGCCGGAGCACTGTTCGGCGGGCAGTTCGGCAACATGCTGAGCTTCGAGATCGAGGGCGGACGGGACGAGGTGAACAGCTTTGTGATGAATGCCGGCGGCATTCCGTTTGCGCCGACGCTTGGCGATGTGGGCTGCACGCTCTCGCACCCGGCCTCGTCATCGCATCGGGCGCTGACCACGGAAGGACGCGCCGCGCTGGGCATCTCCGAGGGGTATTTCCGCCTGTCGGTCGGCATCGAGCCGCCGGAACTCGTCCTTGCCGAGCTGGACGCCGCCCTCGCAGCGGTAAGAGGCGAATCATGAACATCCGGAATATGCTGCCCGTCCAAACAATAGCGCGCTGAACATCAGGAGCGTCCGGTGCGGGAATTCGACTATATCATCGTCGGCGGCGGGTCTGCGGGCTGTGTGCTTGCCGAGAAGCTGACCGCCTGCGGGCGGCATCAGGTGCTGCTGCTTGAAGCCGGGCCGTCCGACCGCCGGTTCTGGGTTCAGGTGCCGATCGGATATGGCATCCTGTTCCATCAGAAAGCGGTGAACTGGATGTACAACACCGATCCCGTGCCGGGACTGGACGGGCGGGTCATCTACCATCCGCGCGGCAAGGTGCTCGGCGGCTCCGGGTCCATCAACGCGCTGGTCTATCATCGCGGCCAGGCCGGCGACTATGACGACTGGGCGGCGGCCGGCAATGACGGCTGGTCCTATGCGGATGTGGCGCCGCATTTCGAGCAGCTGGAGACGCCGCCGCAGGATGACCCGGGCGCACCGCATCTGTCGGTCACCGACAACAGCGCCGATTTTCATCCCATGGGAAGCGACTTTCTGGAGATCTGCCGCCAGGGCCAGTTGCCTGTCTGCGACGCGCCGGCCCGCGAGGGAACCGGGATCACGCCCTATCTGACGACGACCCGCGACGGCCAGCGCTGTTCCAGCGCCAAGGCGTTCCTGCGCCCGGCGATGCGGCGGCGCAATCTGACAGTGGTGACCGGCGCGCATGTCAGCCGGATTTCCTTCGAGGGAAAGCGTGCGCGGAGCGTCAGCTACAGCCGGAACGGACAGGATTTCAAGGTCAGTGCCGGCGCCGAGATCATCCTCGCGGCTGGCGCCGTGGGATCGCCCCAGATCCTGCAGCTCAGCGGCGTGGGTGACGCCCGTTACCTGCAGAGCATCGGAATTAGGTCCGTTCACAACGCGCCGCATGTCGGGCGGCACCTTCAGGACCATTACGGAATCAACTATATTTTCAAGTCGAAGCAGAAGACCCTGAACGATGTGTTCGGCAACTGGCCGGGCCGGATGATGGCCGGCATGGAATATGTGCTGCGACGCAGCGGGCCGCTTTCCCTCAGCGTCAACCAGCTTGGCGGGCTGGTGAAAAGCAGCGCGTCGCTGGACCGCCCCGACACGCAGATCTATATGAACCCGCTCAGCTACCAGACCTTTCACAAGGGCAGGCGCAAGCTGATGAAGCCGGACAATTTCTCCGGCTTTATTCTGGGTTTCAACAGCTGCCGGCCGAAAAGCGAAGGCACTGTCTGCATCACCTCGTCAAATGCGGGCAAGGCGCCTTCGATCCGCCCGAACTATCTGGATCATGAGGATGACCGTGACGAGGCGCTGGCGATGGCGCGCCTCATCGAAAGGCTGATGGCGACGCCGGCGCTCACCGGCATTCTCGCGGACGAACCGGTGACCCCGCTCGACAAGATGGATGACGACGCCGTGCTGGCCGATTTCCGGCAACGTGGCGGAACCGTTTTCCATCTGTGCGGCACCTGCCGGATGGGCCCGGACGCCGCGTCGTCGGTGGTGGACAGCAGGCTTCGTGTGCATGGCGTCGAGGGGCTGCGTATATGCGATGCGTCGGCCTTTCCCAACATCACGTCGGCCAACACCAACGCGCCGACAATGATGCTGGCGCACCGCGCTGCGGGAATGATCCTTCAGGACGGGCAGCGGTAAACAAGCTGTGAACTGTCCGGCAATGCGGCCCTTGTCCTTGTTCAGAAGGGTATCTGCGGCTATATAACGCGCAGGCGAGACAAACTCCCGGCGATTGATTTATGAAATTCAGATCCTCTTACATCTGGGCCGCTCTTGTGGCTCTTGGCGCGGCCGGCTGGATGGCTTCGGGCATGCTTGGCGGCGACGCCGGCGCACCTGAAGCCACGACGGCACAGCAGGCGAACAGTTCCGGAGCGGACGCCCCGGCGACCTCTTCGGCAAACAGCGCGGCCGCAACCGCGGGCACGCCGATCATTTCGTCTGTGATGGTGGAAAACAGCAAGGTACGCAGGTCTGTGAGGGCCAGCGGCGTGACCCAGCCAAAGGCGATCATCACCCTGTCCGCCGAGATCGGCGGCACGGCGCGCAAGGTGCCGGCTGTCGAAGGTCGCCAGGTCGAGGCCGGTGATGTCCTTGTCGTCATCGACACAAATACGCTTCCGGCGCGGATCGAGGCTGCCAAAGCGGAAATCGCGGCTGCCACCACGGCGCTGGACAGCGCCACGGCCCAGTCGCGCGGCACCTATAATGAACAGCGTGCCGCCGCCGAGGCCAATCTCGAGGTGGCAAGGCAGCGCCTCGAGATCGCGCAGAAACTTGCCACGCAGAATTTCAGCGCGCCCGTCGAGCTGGCGCAGCTGAAGGCGAATTACGAGAATGCCCGCATGACCCTGGCGCAGATCGACCTTGCCAGGAACCTGCGTTCCGAAGTCGATATCGCGCAGAATCGCGCGCGTCTGGCCACCGCTAAATCCAACCTTGCCGTCCTTCGCGACCAGCTGGCGAAATCGACCATCAAGGCGCCGGCCGCAGGCTGGCTTGAAACCATGCATCTGGAGCAGGGCGAGCAGATCGCCGCCGGCGCGCCGGCGGCCACCATTCTCGACATGGACGAGCTGAAGATCGTGGTTGCCGTGCCGCAGACCAATATCAGCGAGGTCGAGCTTGGCGATCCGGTCAATGTGAATGTTGCCGGGGCCGGCATGCGCAAGGGCGCGGTCACCAAGATCGCCTCGATCAGCAGCACCACGACCCGCACATTCGATGTCGAGGTGACGGTGCCGAACCCGGGCCGCGAGCTTCGCGCCGGCATGACTGTCGAAGCCAATATCGATGTCGGCTTCCAGCCTGCCTTCGGCATGTCGCCGGCGCACCTGTCCGTTGCAGGCGACGGCTCGCTGACGGCCAAGATCGATGACGGCGGCACCGTGCGCGTGGTACCGGTCGAGCTTGTGCGCTCCGGTGTGGAGCAGGTGTTCGTCTCCGGCCTTGCCGACGGCGCCACGCTGCTGACCTTCGGCCAGGCTTTCGTCAATGCCGGTGATCCGGTCCGCGTCTCGCCGGAGCCGGCATCATGACCGGTGTGATCAGCGCCGCCTTTTCCCGCACCGGCGCGGTCTTTGTCGCGCTGCTGGTGCTGTGCGGTTTCGGTTACGTCTCCTATCTGGACATTCCCAAGGAAGCGACCCCGGATGTCGATATCCCGGTGGCCTATGTGTCGGTCGGATATGAAGGCATTTCGCCCGAGGATTCCGAACGGCTGCTGGTTAAGCCGCTGGAAAAGCACCTGCGCTCTGTCCAGGGCCTCGACAAGATGTCGTCGGTGGCCTCGGAGGGCTATGCGTCGGTGTCTCTTGAATTCGATGCCGGCGAGGACATCGACCGCATCCTCGATGATGTGCGTCAGGCGGTGGACGACGCGAAGCCTGACCTGCCGGGCGAGGCCGACGAGCCGACGGTGACCGAGGTCAACCTGTCGCTCTTCCCGATCCTGACGGCGGCGCTCTACGGCCCTGTATCGGAGCGCGAAATGGTCCTCGCCGCGCGCGAGATCAAGGACAAGGTCGAAGCTCTGGAGGGCGTGCTCGAGGTCAAGATCGGCGGTGACCGCGAAGAGGTCCTCGAAATCCTGCTGGACGCGTCGGCGATCGAGGCCTACGGGCTCGACCCCTCGGCGGTGATCCGGCTTGTCAGCGGCAACAACCAGCTGGTGACGGCGGGTGCCATCGATGATGGCGGCGGCCGGCTGACGGTGAAGGTTCCGGGCGTCATCGAATCCATCGACGATCTGGTGAAGATGCCTGTTCAGGCGCGTGACGGCACGGCCATCACTTTTGGCGATATCGCCGTGGTCCGGCGGTCCTTCCGCCAGGCCGAGGGCTGGTCGCGGGTGAATGGCGAGCCGGCCGTGGTGCTGGATGTCAGCAAGCGGGTCGGCTCCAACATCATCGAGGTTGTCGAGGCGGCGCGTACGGTGATCGACGAGGAAGCGCCGAAAATCGGCGAGGGCGTCAAGGTCACCTACCTGTTCGATGATTCCAAGGATGTGCGCAATCTCCTGAGCGACCTCGGCAACAATGTCGCCGCCGCTGTGCTGATTGTGATGGTCGTGGTGCTGGGCGTCCTCGGCATTCGCAACGCGACGCTGGTCGGGCTGGCCATTCCGGGAAGTTTCTTCATCGGCATCAGCGTTCTCAACCTGATGGGCGTGACGATGAACATCGTCGTGCTGTTCTCGCTGATCCTCGTCGCCGGCATGCTTGTCGACGGGGTGATTGTGACCACCGAATATGCCGACCGCCGGATTGCCATGGGCGCAAGCCGCCGCGACGCCTATCTGCAGGGCGCGCAGCGCATGTCATGGCCGATTATCTCGTCGACCGTGACGACGCTGATGGTCTTCCTGCCGCTGCTGTTCTGGCCCGGCATTGTCGGCCAGTTCATGAAATATCTTCCCATCACGGTGATGAGCGTGCTGATCGCATCGCTGTTCATGGCGCTGATCTTCATTCCGGTGCTTGGCGGCGTCATCGGCAAGAAGTCGGTGCCGAAGGGCGTGATTTCGGCCACCGCGCCGCGAAGCTACCGCTGGACGCTGAAGAAGGCGATCCGCTATCCCGTGCTCACCATGATGACGGTGATCGGCATTATTGTCGGCAGTTTCAGCGTTTATCTGGTGGCAGGCTACGGCGCTGCCTTCTTCCCGGATATCGAGCCGGAGCAGGCAAGCGTGCAGATTCTGGCGCGTGGCGATCTGTCGGCCAAGGAACGTGACGCGCTGGTGAACACCGCCGAGACATCGATCCTTCCGGTAGACGGGGTGCAGGATTTCTATGCGCGCTCCTTCCGGCCGGGAAGCGGCGGGCACCAGGTGCCGCGTGATTCCGTCGGCACCATCCGCACGGTCTTTGCGGACTGGGACGAGCGCGATCCTGCGGCAACGCTGATGGACCGCATGCGCGGGCTGATTTCCGGCCTCGCCGGCGCTGATTTCAGCATCACCAAGCAACAGCAGGGACCGGGCGGCGCGCTTCCCATCCGCATCGAGATCATGGGTGACGATCTGGACGAGATCGCCGCCGCCACCGATGCCGTCGTGGCGCGCATGAACGAGCTTGGCGGGTTCGTCGATATCGCCGACAACCGGCCGCTTCCGGGCCTCGAATGGACCCTCGTCACCGACCGTGAGGCCGCCAGCCGCCACGGGGTGTCGATCTCCGGCCTTGGCACCATGATCAAGATGCTGACCCGCGGCGTGCGCATTTCGGACTTCCGTCCGGACGATGCCGAGGACGAGCTCGATGTCGTCATGCGGTTCATGGGCGACCAGCGCAACCTCGACCGTCTCGGCGAGCTGCGCGTGCCGGCTTCCGACGGCTCCTACGTGCCGCTTTCGGTCTTTGCCAGGCTCCAGCCGCGCCAGAAGGGCGGCGATATCGAGCGCAAGGACGGCGACCGCTATATGTATATCAACGCCGATGTGGCAGGCGGGCGGCTGCCGGCCGAACGGGTCGAGGCGCTTCAGGCTTCTCTCGCCGCAGCGCCGCTCGTGCAGGATGTCGATGTCTCCTTCGCCGGCGAGAACGAGGATATGGCCGAGACCGGCGCGTTTCTGAGCCAGGCCTTCTCGCTGTCGTTGCTGCTGATGCTGATCGTGCTGATGGTGCAGTTCAACTCCGCATGGCAGGCCTTCGTCACCATGTCGGCGATCCTGCTGTCGACAGGCGGGGTCATGCTCGGCCTGTGGGCGACGGCCCAGCCCTTCGGCATTGTCATGAGCGGGCTTGGCGTCATCGCGCTGGCCGGCATTGTGGTGAACAACAACATCGTGCTGATCGACACATTCAATGAATACCGGGCCCGCGGATACGGGGCCAAGGACGCCGCCTTCCGTGCCGGCCTTGTCCGTTTCCGGCCGGTCTTGCTGACGGCGGTGACCACCATCCTCGGCCTGCTGCCGATGGTCTTCCAGCTGACGATCAAGATCACCGAACGGGACATTCTGGTCGGCGCGCCGTCCTCGCAATGGTGGACGCAGCTCTCCAGCACGATTGCCGGCGGCCTTGCCTTCGCCACCATCCTGACATTGGTGGCCACACCGGCGATGCTGGTGATTGGCGACCGGCTCGGCCGGTTCGGCGGGGCCCTGTCACGCCGGACGGGCAGCCTGTTCCGCTTCCGGCGGACCCGCGGGGTCGCTCCGGCCGAATAGGCCGGCGGCACGTCGAACAGGCCGGCGGCGCAAGGGCGGCCTAACCCCTGACAATCCCCTCGACGCCGGCGGCGATGGCCAGCAGCCGGCGGTCGTGATGGCGTGATCCCATCAGCGACAGGCCGACGGGCGCCTCTCCCGCGCGGTGGCAGGGAATGGTGATGGTCGGCCGGTCGAGATAGTTCGACAGCGCCGTGTTGCGCAACACCCGGGCGCTTGCCTTCATCAAGGCCTCGGTCGTGTCGAGCGGCGCGATCTTTGGCGGCACGCATGGCGAGGTCGGCAGCAGCAGGGCGTCGAACGGACGGGTCACCGCCTGCACGGCGGCGCAGGTCGCATCGCGCTCGCGGTGCATGGCGATATAGTCCGCCGCCAGAATGTCGCTGCCACCATCCAGACGCGTCGCCACATAGGGATCATACCCGTCGCGCCGGGCGGCCAGCTGGTCGCGGTGGATCGCAAAGGCCTCTGCCGAGACGATGCTCTTCGGACGGTTCGCCGGGCGCAGCTCTTCCAGAATGTCGAGGCTGATATCGCTGATCGCGGCACCCGCCGCCGACAGCCGCGCCACTGCGGCCTCGAAGCCCGCGGCAACCTCCGGGTCCAGCTCGTCGAACAGATAGCCGCGCGGGATCGCCAGCCGCAGCCCGGCCACCGGGAAGGGTGTTTCGGCCCGGCCGGCACCGCCTGCCATGATGTCGTCCATGACGGCGCAGCAATCCGTGCTGTGGCCCATCGGGCCTGCCGCGTCGAAGGATGTGGAAAGCGGGTAGATGCCGTCGGACGGCATGCGTGTCGTGGTCGGCTTCAGCCCGACAATGCCGCAGAAGACGGCCGGGGCGCGGGTCGAACCGCCGGTGTCGGACCCGATGGTGGCGGCCGACATGCCGTCGCTGATCGACACCGCGCTTCCCGACGAGGACCCGCCGGCGACACGGCCGCCATCGACATCGCGTTCCCACGGGCTGCGCGGGTTGCCGTGATGCGGGTTCATGCCGAGGCCGGAATAGGCGAATTCGGTCATGTTGGTGCGGCCGATGATGTTGAAGCCCGCGGCGCGCAGACGCGCCACCACGCTGCAGTCGCGGGCGGCAGGTGCGGCGCCGTCCAGAACGCGCGATCCGGCACGGGTGATCTCGCCGGCGATATCGAACAGGTCCTTGACCGACAGGGTCACCCCGGCAAAGGGCGGCAGCGCGGCCCCGGCGGCGCGCATGGCGTCCACCCGGTCGGCCTCGGCGCGGGCGGCATCGCTGTTCACGGTGATGAAGGCGCGCCTGCCATCCTCGCTGTCGATGGCCTCGAGACAGGTTTCCAGATGCTGGCGGGCGGTGGTTTTGCCGGCGGCAAGATCGCCGGTGATCTTTGAAATCGACATGGACATGCCCTGACTATGGCGCGGGGTCCCGAAAAAATCATGCGGAAAATCATATGGGGTGACGGCTGCCTGTTCGGCTGGTCAAGCCGGCATGGAAACAGCGGCGCTTGACGGGTCCGGCGGCGCTCCCGATAGTGGCGCTATGGACGGGAATTACGACTATATCATCATCGGATCGGGTTCGGCCGGAAGCGCGCTTGCCTATCGGCTTGGCGAGGACGGGACCACACGCGTTCTGGTGCTGGAATTCGGCGGCAGCGATGCCGGGCCGCTGATCCAGATGCCGGCGGCGCTGTCCTATCCGATGAACATGAAACGCTATGACTGGGGCTATCTTGCCGAGCCGGAACCGGCCCTCGGCGGGCGCTCGCTTGTCTGTCCGCGCGGCAAGGTGATCGGCGGGTCCAGTTCGATCAACGGCATGATCTATGTCCGCGGCCATGCCGGCGACTATGCGCATTGGGAGGAGTCCGGCGCGACAGGCTGGGGCTATGCCGATGTGCTGCCCTATTTCCGGCGGATGGAACATTCGCATGGCGGCGAGGCGCCCTGGCGTGGCACCGGCGGCCCGCTTCACGTCACCCGCGGCCCGCGCGACAACCCGCTGCATGACGCCTTCGTCGCCTCGGCCGAGGCGGCGGGCTACGCGGCGACGCCGGACTATAACGGTTACCGGCAGGAAGGGTTCGGTCCGGCCGACATGACGGTGTGGAAAGGGCGGCGCTGGTCGGCGGCGAACGCCTATCTGAAACCCGCGATGAAGCGCGGCAATCTGAGGGTGGTCACGGGCGCCATGGTCGACCGCATCATCTTCGAGGGAACCCGCGCGGCGGGCGTGTCGTTCCTGCGCGGCGGCCAGCGGCACGAGGTGCGCGCCAATGCCGAGGTGGTGCTGTCGGCGGGAGCGATCAATTCGCCGGCGATCCTGCAGCGCTCGGGCATCGGGCCGGGGGCTGTGCTGCAATCCGCCGGGGTGGAGACGCTGGCGGCGCGCGAAGGTGTCGGCGGCAATCTGCAGGACCATCTCGAGGTCTATTTCCAGATCGCCTGCCTGCAGCCGATTACCCTCTACAAGCATCTGGGGCTTCTCTCCAAGGCGCGGATCGGCGCCGAATGGCTGTTCTTCAAGAGCGGGCTCGGCGCGTCGAACCAGTTCGAGACGCTTGGCTTCATCCGCTCGGCCGAAGGCATTTCCTATCCGGATATCCAGTATCATTTCCTGCCTGTCGCCATCAGCTATGACGGGCGCGCGCCGGCCGCCGGCCACGGCTTCCAGCTTCATGTCGGGCCGATGCGATCAAAATCACGGGGGCATGTCCATATCCGCGATGGCGGGGCGGCGACGGCACCGGAGATCCGTTTCAACTATATGAGCCATCCGGACGACTGGGCGGAATTCCGCCGCTGTATCCGGCTGAGCCGCGAGATCATCGCGCAGGCGCCGATGGACCCGTACCGCGGGGCCGAGATCCAGCCTGGTAACGACGCCACCTCGGACGACGCCATTGACGCCTTTATCCGCGATCACGCCGAAAGCGCATATCACCCGTGCGGGACGGTACGCATGGGCCGGCCCGACGACCCGCTGGCGGTTGTCGACCCGCAATGCCGCGTGATCGGTGTGGACGGGCTGCGGGTCGCGGATTCCTCGATTTTCCCGCGCATCACCAACGGCAATCTGAACGCGCCCTCGATCATGACCGGCGAGAAGGCGGCGGACCACATCCTTGGCCGCACGCCGCTGGCGCGGGCCAACGACACCCCGTTCTTTCATCCCGAATGGCAGACAAAACAGCGGTGAAGCATCTTGTGCGCGCCTTGCCGCCATGCCATCGTGAGCGCGGAAATTATTGAATATGCCCCGCCTGTCGCGGGGAGGGAGGAATCACATGAAGACCCGTGCCGCCGTAGCCGTGGAAGCCGGCAAGCCCCTTGAAATCATGGAAGTCGATCTCGACGGCCCGCGCGCCGGCGAGGTGCTGGTCGAAATCATGGCCACAGGCATCTGCCATACGGATGCCTTCACCCTGTCGGGCGCCGACCCCGAGGGCATGTTCCCGGCCATTCTGGGGCATGAAGGCGCAGGTGTCGTCCGCGAGGTCGGCCCCGGGGTCACCAGCCTCGAGCCGGGCGACCATGTCATTCCGCTCTACACGCCGGAATGCCGCGAGTGTGAATATTGCCTTCATCCGAAGACCAACCTGTGCCAGTCGATCCGCACCACGCAGGGCCAGGGCGTGATGCCCGACGGCACCAGCCGGTTCTCGCTGAACGGCAAGCCGATCCTGCACTATATGGGCACTTCGACATTCGCCAATTTCACCGTCCTTCCGGAGATCTCGCTGGCCAAGGTCAACAAGGCCGCGCCGTTCGACAAGATCTGCTATATCGGCTGCGGCGTGACCACCGGCATCGGCGCGGTGATCAACACCGCCAAGGCGGAACCGGGCTGCAACGCTGTGGTCTTCGGCCTCGGCGGTATCGGCCTCAATGTGATCCAGGGCCTGCGGATGATCGGCGCGAACATGATCGTCGGCGTCGACCTCAACAATGACAAGAAAGAGTGGGGCGAGCGCTTCGGCATGACCCATTTCGTCAACCCGGCCGATCATGGCGACGGTCTCGTCGGCCATCTGGTCGAGCTGACCGGCGGCGGTGCCGACTATTCCTTTGAATGCATCGGCAACACGAATGTGATGCGCCAGGCGCTGGAATGCGCGCACAAGGGATGGGGCGAATCCATCATCATCGGCGTCGCCGGCGCCGGACAGGAAATCTCCACCCGCCCGTTCCAGCTTGTCACCGGACGCAGCTGGCGCGGCACCGCCTTTGGCGGCGCCCGTGGCCGGACCGACGTTCCGAAAATCGTCGACTGGTACATGGACGGCAAGATCGAGATCGACCCGATGATCACCCACACCCTCTCGCTGGAGGAGATCAACAAGGGCTTCGACCTGATGCATGAGGGTGAATCCATCCGCTCCGTGGTCGTCTATTAAGGCCGGTCGATATGGAAACGCTTTCCACCGAGAAGTCCTTTGGCGGCGTCCAGGGCGTCTACCGCCATGCCTCCGGCGTCACCGGATGCGACATGACCTTTGCCGTCTACCTGCCGCCGCAGGCCGAGGACGGGCCGGTGCCGGTGCTGTGGTACCTGTCGGGCCTGACCTGCACCCATGCCAATGTCATGGAAAAGGGTGAATACCGGCGCATGGCGGCCGAGCTTGGCATCGCGGTCATCTGTCCCGATACCAGCCCGCGCGGCGAGGATGTTCCGGACGAGGATGACTGGACCTTCGGCAGCGGTGCCGGCTTCTATGTCGATGCCACCGAGGCGCCGTGGAACGCCAATTACCGCATGTACAGCTATGTCAGCGAAGAGCTTCCGGCGCTGGTCGCCGCCCATTTCCCGCTGCGCATGGACAGGCAGGGTGTGTTCGGCCACTCGATGGGCGGGCATGGCGCGCTGATCATGGCGCTGAAACATGCCGACAGGTTCCGCAGCTGTTCGGCCTTTGCCCCGATGACCAACCCGTCGGCGGTCGAGATGCCGGCGACGGCCTTCTCGCGCTATCTGGGGGACGACAAGGCGGCGTGGCGTGGCTATGACGCGGTGGCGCTGATCGAGGACGGCCACGGATTTCCCGAGATTCTCGTGGACCAGGGCGATGCCGACAATTTTCTCGAGATGCTTCTTCCGCAACGGCTGGAAGAGGCCTGCGGTGGCGGGGCGGTCGATCTGACATTGCGCATGCAGCCCGGGTACGGCCATGCCTATTACTTTGTCTCCACCTTCATGGATGACCATATGCGCTGGCACGCGGCACGGCTCTGCGGCGACTAGGAGGGGGCGGGAATGAGTGACAAGCCCACGGATTTCCCGCAGCCGCTCGGCGGCAATGAAATGCCGCGCTTCGCCGGACCGGGGACGATGATGCGGCTTCCCGCCGTGGACAGCGCCGCCGGCATGGATGCGGTCTTCATCGGCATTCCGCTCGATATCGGCACCTCGAACCGGTCTGGCACCCGCTTCGGGCCGAAACAGATTCGTGCCGAATCCGTGCTCATGCGCCCCTATAATATGTGGACACGGGCTGCCCCGTTCGACTCGCTTCGGGTCGGGGATCTCGGCGATGTGCCGATCAACACTTTCGATCTGAAGGATTCGGTGGCGCGGATCACCGCCTTCTACAACGAGGTGCTTGCCCATGACGTGGTGCCGCTGACACTTGGCGGTGATCATACGCTGACCCTTCCCGTGCTGCGGGCTGTCGCCGCCAAACACGGGCCTGTCGGGCTGATCCATGTCGATGCGCACGCCGATATCAATGACCATATGTTCGGCGAGAAGATCGCCCATGGCACGCCGTTCAGGCGCGCTGTCGAAGAGGGGCTGATCGACCCGCACCGGACCTGGCAGATCGGGCTTCGCGGCACCGGATACACGGCCGAGGATTTCGACTGGGCGCGCGACCGGGGGTTCACCGTGGTGCAGGCGGAAGAGCTGTGGCACCGCTCGGCAACGCCGCTGATCGAACAGGCGCGCACCGCGCTGGGCGACGGGCCTGTCTATCTGAGCTTTGACATCGATTCGCTCGACCCGGGCTTTGCGCCCGGCACCGGCACGCCGGAAATCGGCGGGCTGACCCCGATCCAGGCGCTGGAGATCATCCGCGGCTGCCGCGGGCTGAACCTTGTCGGGGCCGATCTTGTCGAGGTCTCGCCCCCCTATGACCCGCAGGGCAATACCGCGCTGCTGGCGGCAAACCTTCTGTATGAGATGCTGTGTGTTCTTCCGGGGGTCTCATACCGGGACAAATAAGGCGGGGGTGATGCCATGGCACCGGCGTTCCTGAAATCCGAATATGACGACCGGCTGGCGCGGGTGCGCACCGAAATGGCGGCGCGCGGCCTCGACGCGCTGGTGATCGGCGATCCGGACAATATCAACTGGCTTACCGGCTATGACGCCTGGTCCTTCTACACCCCGCAGATGATGCTGGTGGACCTGCATGACGGCCCGTTCTGGATGGGCCGGCTGATGGATGCGGGGGCGGCGAATTTCACCACCTATCTGACCGCCTCGCAGATCGTTCCCTATCCCGAAGAGCTGGTGCAGCGTCCCGACACGCACCCGATGTCCCATCTTGCCGGATGGATGGCGGATCATGGGTTCGCCTCGGCCCGGATCGGCTATGAGAGCGACAGCTACTATTTCTCGCCGCGCGCGCTGGACTGCCTGCGATCGGGCCTTCCGGGGGCGGAATTTGTCGATGCCGACCTGCTGGTGAACTGGCAGCGTCTGGTCAAGAGCAAGGCGGAAATCGAGATGATGCGCGGCGCCGCGCGCATCGCCGAAGCCACCATGCAATGCGCCTTTGACGGTGCGCGCCCCGGCGTGCGGCAGTGCGACCTGATGGCGGATGTTGTGGCCACCCAGGTCAGGGGCACCCCGCAGCGCGGCGGCGACATGGCCGCCATTCATCCGCTGATTCTGGCGGGCGAGGCGGCGACAACGGCGCACCCGATGTGGACAGACGCGCCGCTTGCCGATGGCCAGACCATCGCCTTCGAGCTTGGCGGCTGCATGAAGCGCTACAATGTCGGGCTGGCGCGCACCGTCCATCTTGGCACGCCGTCCGACGAGCTGCGCCGGACCGCGGCCGCCGTCGAGGAAGGCATGGCGGCGGTGATGGACAGCCTGAAACCGGGCGCCATCGCCGGTGATGTGCATGCCGCCTGGCAGCGCGTGCTGGACCGCTACGGCCTCGAGAAGCCGAGCCGCATCGGCTATTCCATCGGTGTCGGCTATGCCCCCGACTGGGGCGAGCGCACCTTGTCCTTCCGCCCGCGCGAGGCCACCCCTGTTCCGGACAATGCCGTCGTTCACGTCATTCTCGGCATGTGGATGGATGACTGGGGCATGGAGCTCAGCGAGACGATCCATGTGCGCGGCGACGGTTGCGAGCGGATGTGCGATTTCCCGCAGCATGTTCATGTCGTCGAGACATGAGCGCCGGCCCGCACCCGCTTCGTGAGCGCGGCATCGACCTGCTCGCCGGCCTTGTCGGCTTCCCCAGCGTCAGCCTCAGCCCGAACGGCGATATCGTCGGCTATATCGAAGAGTGGCTTGGCGCGCACGGCATCGCCAGCCGGCGGGACGCGCATGAGGACGGCAAGAGGTTCAATCTTCTGGCACGGATCGGGCCGGAGGCAGCGGGCGGCATCCTGCTGTCCGGGCATCTGGATGTGGTGCCCGCTGATGCCGCTGGCTGGCAGAGCGACCCGTTCAGCCTTCGCCGCGCGGACGGGCGGCTTTACGGGCGCGGCGCTGTCGATATGAAGGGATTTCTTGCCATGGCGCTGGCCATGGCCCCGGAATTCCAGACCCGTGCCGGCGAGCTCAGCGAGCCTCTCTATCTCGCCTTCACCTTTGACGAGGAGCTTGGCTGTTTCGGGGCGGAGCGAATGCCGGCCTTTCTCGAGGCTGCGGGGGTGACGCCCCGCATCGCCATTATCGGCGAGCCGACAGGCATGATGCCGATCAACGCCCATAAGGGCGGGATGGAGCTTGTCACCCATGTGCGCGGCGCGGCGGCCCATGCCTCGAAACCGGACAATGGCGTCAATGCGATTTTCGCCGCCTCGAAGATCATCGGCTTTATCGAGCAGCTGGCAGCGGAATGCGCGGGCGCGCCGGTGGCGGGATCGGCCTTCGACCCGCCGCATACGACCCTGTCGGTCGGCACCATCCGTGGCGGCGAGGCGCGCAACGTCATTCCCGAGGGCTGCAGTTTCGACTGGGAAATCAGGGCCCATCCGGGCGCCGATCCGCATGATCTGCGCCGGCGGGTGCAGCGCTTTGTCGAGGAAGAGGTGCTTCCCGCCATGACCGCGCGGAACCCGGGCTGCGAGGTGGTGACCGAGATGCTGCTGGACGCGCCGCCGCTGGTCGCAACGCCGGAGTCCGAAGCCGAGGCGCTGGTGGCGCGCCTATGGACCAACAGGCCGCCATCGGTCGTATCCTTCGGCACGGACGGCGCCTTCTTCCAGAAAGCCGGGCTCGACACCATCGTCATCGGCCCCGGCGGCATGGCGCAGATGCACCAGCCGGACGAATTCATCACCGAGGAGGCGATGGATGAGGGGCTGCAGTTTCTCGAACGGCTTCTCGACGAGATGAGCGGGCGAACCGCATGACCCCGCGCCATCTTCTCATCGCCATGCTGGTGCCGATAACCTGGGGTTTCGGGTTCGCGCTGGCCAAGGGCGGCCTGTCGCATTTCCCGCCGCTGCTGCTGATGGGGATGCGCTTCGGCATCGCGGCGCTGGTGCTTGTCTGGTTCGTGCCGCTGCCGCGCGGGCACTGGCGCAGCCTGACGCTGATCGCGCTGATCTCGGCGACATTCCAGTACGGGCTCAGCTTTAGCGGCCTGGCCATGATCGACGCGACGCCGGCCATTCTTCTGGTCCAGTCCGAAGTGGTGTTCGGCACCGTCATCGCCGCCATCATGCTGAAGGAACTCCCGACAAGGCGGCAGCTTGCCGGCACCGGCATCGCCCTTGTCGGCATCGTCACCATCGTCGGCGCGCCGTCGCTGACCGGGCAGATGACCGGCGTGGCGCTGATCCTGACAGGCTGTTTGTGCTGGGCGCTCGGTCAGGTGATGGTCCGGCGGCTGGGCGATGTGATGAGCGGGTTCCAGATGACGGCCTGGGTCGGCACGATCGCCGCGCCGCAGATGCTGCTGGCCTCGGTGCTGATCGAGGGCAATCCGCTGCCGGCGCTGGCGGCCGCGCCGCCCTTCGCCTGGGCCACTGTTCTCTATCTCGGGGTGGTGATGACGGCGGTCGGCTATTCGGCCTGGTATTTCCTGCTGTCGAAATATCCGGTGCCCATGGTCATGCCGCTGCTGCTGTTGCTGCCGATCTCGACCATTCTGGGCGCCGTCACCTTTCTTGGCGAGCATCCCGACCCGCATGTGCTGCTTGGCGGTGCCATCGTTGTCGGCGGCGTGTCGGCGGTGATTGTCGAGCCGGCGCAGTTCCGCCGGCTGTTCCGCCGGTCCGGCGGCTAGGTCCGCCATCCGGCAGATGCAGGGCAGTCAGACGGATGCGATGACGCCCGTTTCGGCCAGCCGGTCGAGTTCCGCGCCATCAAGGCCGAGTATCTCGGCAAGCACCTCGCGGCTGTGCGCGCCAAGGCGCGGCGGCGGCAGGTCCGCGCGCACCGGTGTCTGTGACAGGCGCAGCGGGCTGGCAACCGTCGGGATGCTGCCGTTGAGCTCGTCCGGGATCGAGGCGGGAAGTCCGCGATGAACGGCCTGCGGCTCGGCGAGCACCGAATCGATATTGTTGATCGGCCCGGCCGGGACGCCTGCGTCGGCGAGTTGGTCGAGCCACCATCCGGTCGTATGGTTCGCCATGGCGGTCTCGACATGCGGCAGCAGGGCTGTGCGGTTCGTCACCCGCGCCTTGTTGGTGGCGTAGTCCGGGTCGTCGGCAAAGCCGTCCAGCCCGGCGATGTCGCAGAATTTGCGGAATTGCGAATCATTGCCGACGGCGAGGATGATATGCCCGTCGGCGGTGGCGAAGGCCTGATAGGGAACGATGTTCGGATGCGCGTTGCCGAGGCGCCCCGGCGCGGTGCCGCTGACCATATAGTTCAACGCCTGGTTGGCGAGGCTGGCGACGCTGACATCGAACAGGCTCATATCGATATGCTGGCCGGTGCCGGTGCGCGCCGCATGCATGACGGCGGCCAGAATCGCTGTGGCGGCGTTGGTGCCGGTCAGGACATCGACAAGGGCGACACCGATCTTCATCGGCATGCCGTCGGCCTCTCCGGTGACGCTCATCAACCCGCCCATGCCCTGGATCATGAAATCATATCCGGCGCGGTGCGCATCCGGCCCGTCCTGGCCGAATCCGGTGATCGAGCAATAGACGAGCTTCGGATTGACAGCGCGAAGCGATTCATAGTCGAGCCCGTATTTCGCCAGCCCGCCGACCTTGAAATTTTCCACGAGGACATCGCTTTCGGCGGCAAGGCGCCGCAGGATCGCTGCACCCTCTGGCGAGGTGATGTCGATGGCGAGCGAGCGCTTGTTGCGGTTGACCGAGCAGAAATAGGCGGATCGTGCGGCCGCGTCGGCATCGGCATCGCCGGTCATGTTGTCGACGAAGGGCGGGCCCCAGCCACGTGTGTCGTCGCCGGTGCGCGGACGCTCGACCTTGATGATGTCGGCACCAAGATCGCCCAGCATCTGGGTGGCCCATGGGCCGGCGAGGATTCGTGACAGGTCAAGCACCCGAAGGTGCGACAGCGCCGACCCGGTGCCGGTCATCAGGTCAGCCGGTGAATGCCTGGAGCCCGGTGATCGCCCGGCCGAGGATCAGCGCATGCACATCATGCGTGCCCTCGTAGGTGTTCACCGTCTCGAGGTTCATCATGTGGCGCATGACGTGATATTCCTCGGCAATGCCGTTGCCGCCATGCATGTCGCGCGCGGCACGGGCGATGTCCAGTGCCTTGCCACAGCTGTTGCGCTTGACCAGCGAGATGTTCTCCGGCGGGCAGTTGCCCTCGTCGAGAAGGCGGCCGACACGAAGGCATGACTGCAGCCCGATATTGATCTCGGTATGCATGTTGGCGAGTTTCAGCTGGATCAGCTGGTTGCCTGCCAGTGGCCGGTTGAATTGCTTGCGGTCCAGTGTGTAGCTGCGTGCCGCGTCATAGCAGAACTGCGCTGCGCCCAGCGTGCCCCAGGCGATGCCGTAGCGCGCCTTGTTCAGGCAGGAAAACGGCCCTTTCAGCCCGGCCACCTCGGGCAGGATGTTGCCGGCCGGCACAAAGGCATTGTCCATCTGGATCGAACCGGTGATCGACGCGCGAAGCGACAGCTTGCCCTCGATCTTCGGCGTGGTGAAACCGCTGCCGGCATTCTCGCGCTCGACGATGAAGCCGCGGATCACGCCGTCCAGCTTGGCCCAGACAATCGCGATGTCGGCGATCGGCGCGTTGGAAATCCACATTTTCGCGCCGCTCAGGTGATAGCCGCCATCGGTCTCGACAGCCTTGGTCACCATGCCCCCCGGGTCGGAGCCGTAATCAGGTTCCGTCAGGCCGAAACAGCCGATCATCTCGCCGGTGGCAAGACGCGGCAGGAAGCGCTGCTTCTGCTCTTCGGTGCCGAAGGCGTTGATCGGATGCATCACAAGCGAGGACTGGACGGACATCGCCGAACGGTAGCCGGAATCCACAGCCTCGATTTCATAGGCCGCGAGGCCGTAGGCCACATGGTTGACGCCGGCGCCCCCATATTCCTCGGGAATGGTCGGGCCGAGAAGGCCGAGTTCGCCCATCTGGCGCATGACATCGGGGTCGAAGGACTCGTCCCGGAAATCGGCAATCACCCGTGGCAGCAGAACGTCACGCGAAAAGGCGCGCGCGCTGTCACGGACCATGCGCTCGTCATCGCTGAGTTGCTGATCAAGGAACAGCGGGTCTTCCCATGAGAAAACCGGCTTTGAAGTCTTCGTGACCACGCCTTCCATGGCTCGTTCACCTTTCGAAATTCAAATGAATGACGGCACTATAGCGGAAAAGGAGCACCGGGGGGTAGTCCCTGCGACAAACAATGCCCCGGCGGGGCTGCGGACCATTATTTTCGGGCCCCTGTCCGGAGAATGTTGTGTTTTGGGCCTCTCGTGCCTATTTTCTGCCAACACAAAGACCACCCGTTCAGCGGAGGCTCACGTGGCCGACGGCATCATCATCGCCCCTTCCATCCTTGCATCGGACTTTTCCCGTCTCGCCGACGAGGTGTCCGCCGTCGACCGCGCCGGCGCGGACTGGATCCATCTTGATGTGATGGATGGCCATTTCGTGCCGAACCTGACCTTTGGCCCGCCCGTGATCAAGGCGCTACGCCATGTTACCGACAAGCTGTTCGATGCGCATCTCATGGTATCCAATCCGGACGCGCTGCTGGATGCCTATGCCGACGCCGGCGCCGAGATCATCACCGTCCATGCCGAGGCCTGCCCGCATCTGGACCGCACGCTGTCGCGGATCCGCGAGCTTGGCTGCAAGGCCGGCGTGTCACTGAACCCGCACACACCCGCGGATGTGCTGCGTCATGTCCTTGACCGGCTCGACCTGATCCTGGTGATGACGGTCAATCCGGGGTTTGGCGGCCAGGCCTTCATCCCGGCGATGATCGACAAGATCGCGACACTGAAGGATATGGTCGGCGCGCGCGACATCACCATCGAGGTTGACGGCGGCATCACGACCGAGACCGCAGGCGCCGTCTTCGCGGCCGGCGCCACCGCGCTTGTCGCCGGATCGGCCATCTTCAAGGGCGACGGCGAGGACGGGTACCGCGCCAATATCGAGGCCATTCGTGCCGCCGCGCGCGGTTGAATAACACCACAGGAAAGACAGGCTGAATGGGAAAGCTGATCGAGGGCCGATGGTCCAGCGAATGGTACGACACAAAATCAAGTGGCGGCCACTTCGTTCGTGACAATGCGAAATTCCGCCACTGGATCACCGCCGACGGCAGCGCCGGCCCGTCGGGCGAGGCAGGATTCGCCGCGGAAAGCGGCCGTTATCACCTCTATGTCTCATATGCCTGCCCGTGGGCGCACCGCACGCTGATCTTCCGTGAGCTGAAGGGGCTGACCGACCATATCTCGGTGTCGGTAGTGCATCCGCTGATGCTGGAAAACGGCTGGACTTTCGATCATGACGCGCATGGCGCCGGCGGCGACGACCTGTTCGGCAGCGACTTCATGCACCAGATCTATACCCGCAGCAACCCGACCGCGACCGGGCGCGTTACCGTGCCCGTCCTGTGGGACAAACAGACGGGCCAGATCGTCTCCAACGAATCCTCCGAGATCATCCGCATGTTCAACTCGGCCTTCGACGGGCTGACCGGCAACAGTGACGATTACTGGCCGGAAGAGATGCGCGACGCCATTGAAGAGGTGAATGACGATATCTATCCGCATATCAACAACGGCGTCTATCGCAGCGGCTTCGCCACGACGAAAGAAGCCTATGAGGAATCGGTGACGAAGCTGTTCGCGGCGCTCGACCGCATGGAAGAGCGGCTGTCCACCCGCCGCTATCTGATGGGTGACCGGATCACCGAGGCCGACTGGCGGCTGTTCACGACCCTGATCAGGTTCGACGCGGTCTATGTCGGCCATTTCAAATGCAACATCCGCCGGATCGACGACTATCCGAATCTGTCAGGCTATATGCGCGAGCTCTACCAGATGCCGGGCATCGCCGCGACCGTGGTCATGCCGCATATCAAGGGGCATTACTACGCAAGCCACCGCACGATCAATCCCACCGGCATCGTTCCGGTCGGCCCCGATCTCGACTTCGACACGCCGCACGGGCGCGGAAATCTCTAGACCTCCGGTTGGCTGCCGGCCTGCTTGCGCGGGTCGCGCCCCAGATGCTCTTCACCGCGCGCGCGGGCAAGGGTGATCTGCTTCTGCCGTTCGGCAAAGCGCGAGCGGCTGCCGTCATCGCGGCTGTCGATGCAATGGTGGCAGCTGACGCCGGCCTGATAGGCGGCATGCCCGCGGTCGGCATCGGACAATGGCATGCGGCAGGCATGGCACATGTCATAGGCCCCCGGCTGCAAGGCATGATCGACCGCCACCCGCCCGTCAAAGACAAAGCACTCGCCCTGCCAGCGGCTGTCCGCCTGCGGCACATCCTCGAGATATTTCAGGATGCCGCCCTTCAGGTGATAGACCTCGTCGAACCCCATATCCTGCATCAGCGCGCTGGCCTTCTCGCAGCGGATGCCGCCGGTGCAGAACATGGCCAGCTTTTTCGGCCGGTCCGGATCGGCCGCCAGCTGCGCGGCCCATTCGGGAAATTCGCGAAAGCTGTCGGTCTGCGGGTCGACGGCGCCATCAAAGGTGCCGATCGCGGTTTCATAGGCGTTGCGGGTGTCGATCACCATCACATCCGGATCATCGACAAGACTGTTCCAGTCGCGCGGTTCGACATAGGTGCCGGTGGATCTCGCCGGGCTGATCTCGGGCCGGCCCATGGTGACGATCTCGCGCTTCAGCCGCACCTTCATCCGCAGGAAGGCCTGGTCAGGCGCGGCTGAGAATTTCAGCGACAGCCCGTCCAGGCGCGGTTCCGCCTCGATCCAGTCGAGGACACGGCCCATGCCGTCCCGGCGGGCGCAGATGGTGCCGTTGATGCCTTCATCGGCGAGCAGCAGCGTCCCGCGGACTCCGCCGGCCTCGCACAGCGCCTGAAGCACAGGCTGCCAGTCGCGGTAGTCTGGAAGGTCGACGAACTTGTAGAGCGCGGCGATGACGAAGCCGTCCTCGCCAGCGACGCCAAGCCGCTGCAGTGCGTCATCCATCATGGTCCGAAGCCGACCCATATCCTGTCCTGTTCCCCGCCTCGTCTCGTCCTTCACGACGGCCGGACGGTACCACCGGAAAGCGGCAATTCCAAGCGCTGCACTGCTTGTCGGGCCCTGCCTGCAGGGTTACAGTCTGGGTGATGAACGGAGGCTTGCCATGCTGAAAGACCTTGTCCTTGGCGACGATATGCTGACCCTGTCGATCAATGAAGGGGCGGCGACCGGGTTCGACTATTTCTGGCTTCGCGACAATGCGCGCGATCCGGAGAGTTTTGATTCGCGGAGCCACCAGCGCGAGCTATACACCGCCGCTGTCGATCCGATGATCAGGCCAAAGGCGGCCCGCCTCAGCGATGACGGCGCCGCCCTGATCCTCGACTGGCCGGACCTGGATATCGAAGCACATTACGAGGCCGGCTTCCTTGCCGATTTCAGCAGCGCCGGCGATCCGATGCGGATGCCGGAAGCCACGCCATGGGACGGCGGCAGCATCGATCCTGAAGCCGTGCGTCTTCCCTATGCCACCCTGACGGGCAATGAAGGCGTGACGCCTTTGCTCGAAACCATGCTTGCCAACGGCTTTGCCGTGCTGACCGACTGCCCGCGCGATCTGACAGCGGTGCAGACGGTGGCCGATTCCATCGGCTATGTCCGGCAGACGATCTTCGGCGGGCTGTTCGAATTCGAGGCGAACGAGAACATGGCGGATTCCGCCTATACGCCGAAAGAGCTGCGTCCCCATACCGACGGGACCTACAGCCATGATGCGCCGGGCGTGCAGCTGTTGTTGTGTGTCAGCTATGAGGCCGAGGGCGGTGAATCGATCATGGTCGACGGCGCGCGGATTGCCGAGAGGCTGGCTGCCGAGCAACCGCAGGTCCATGCCGACCTCGCACGGATCGGGGTGACCGGCATCTATAAGGGTGACGGCGTGGTGCTTCGCGCGCGGCGGCCGATCCTGCGTCATGACGAGACAGGCAGGCTGGCGCAGGTCAGCTTCAACAACTACGACCGCGATACTGTGCGTCTCGCCGATGACGACATGCGCGCCCTCTATGCCGGCATTCGCGCCTTTGACAGCATGGCGAACGAGCCGGAGATGCAGTGGCGCTATACGCTTAGGCCGGGTGACATGCTGGTGTTCGACAACTGGCGCGTGCTTCACGGGCGCGGCGCATTCCGCGGCAAGCGCAAGATGGCGGGCGCCTATATCAACCGCGAGGATTTCGAGAGCGCGGTGCGCGGCAACGGGCTCGCCTGATCCGGTCAGGCAAGCGAGGGGTCGGCCGACCAGACCTCGGCCAGCCAGTTCTGCATCAGCCGCGGCCCGCCTGCATTCAGCACCATGTCGCGAAGATGCGCCGCCGGGCCCGACAGCCCCATGACCCGGCCCGAAATATCAGCCTTTTGCACAATTCGTGACACCGCGGCGGCGCGCTCCCGCGCATAGAGCGTGAAGGCAGCTTCGATGCCGTCTTCATGTCCGAGATGCTGGCCAAGGCAGGCGGCGTCCTGAAGCCCCTGGCCGGCCCCCTGGGCCAGATGCGGCGGCATGCTGTGTGCGGCGTCGCCTGCAAGGACCACGCGCCCGCGCCGCCAGCACCCCGCCGTTGCGGCAACGGGAAGCGGTGTGCGCACCCATTCGATCCTGTCATCAACCAGCGCTGCCAATGGAGACGATGCGCCGAACAGGCGCGCCTGCCATCCGTCGCCGGACCTGGTGGCGGGAAGCGTGACCACAAGGTTCAGCATCTCGCCGATCGGGTAATGGACGACATGAACACCGCGGCCAAGCCAAAGATTGCTTTCGGCGAGGGCGAAATGCGCCGGCATGTCCGCCAGCGGCAGCAGCGCCCGCATCGCCACTTTGCCGGCGGAGACGCCGGCCGACCCGTTCGCCGTCACATGCCGCCGCCCGGGACCCTTGCCACCATCGGCGGCGACCAGCCCGTCACACTGGTGGCTTGCGCCTTCGGCGGTGATCAGCGTCACATGCCCGTCATTCTGATGGATATGGGCAATGTCCTCGGCAATGCGTGTGACCCGCCCGGTGGCATCCAGCGCCTCCTCGACCAGCCCGGCGAGCGCGGCGCGGCCGAAACTGGCATAGGGGTCGTGCAGCGGCAGTCGGATCAGGGTGGCGCCACTGTCCAGCGCACGCACGGTGATGTTGTGAAGGCGGGTCGAACAGGCGCGCGCCGAATCACCCAGCCCAAGGGATTCCAGCGCGGCCCAGCCATTCGGGGCGATCTGCACGCCGCCTTTCAGGTTCGGCGCGGCGCTGCCGCCAAGCAGCGTGATGTCATGGCCGGCGCGTGCGGCTCCCAGCGCGGCGGCGAGACCGGCGATCCCCCCACCGCTGACTGCTAGTCCGGCCATGATTGGCTGCTCCGTTTCCAGACTTTGGTTGCATGGCATCCGGCCATACAGACAAAAAAGGGTGCCGCACGCAGGCGCGGCACCCCCGATATTACATCATTTCGTCGAGAGTCTTGCGGAACTTGTCGACGATTTCGTCCACATGCTTGCGCTCGGCGATGAAGGCCGGGGCGACGATGGCGTTGTCGCCGGTCCATTTCACATGCAGGCCGTTCCAGAACATGGCCTTCTGCATCTCGCCGCCACGATGGCCCGGCACGCCGTCCGAAGCCACCTCGACGCCGGCCATCATGCCGATGCCGCGAATGTCGGTCACCAGCGGATGATCCTTCAGCGTGTAGATGGCGTCGAGGAAATACTCCTCGAGGTTCGCCGCGTTCTCGAACAGGCCGTCAGCCTCATACAGCTTCTGTGTCGCGATGCCGGCGGCGCAGGCTGCCGGGTGCGCCGAATAGGTGTAGCCGTGGAAGAACTCGATGGCACCTTCCGGCGAGGCGTTGGTCACCGTGTCGTAGATCTCGTCGGTCACCGCGACGGCACCCATCGGGATCGCGCCGTTGGTGATCGCCTTGGCCATGGTGATGATGTCCGGCTTCACATTGAATTTCTGCGTCGCGAACGGGGTGCCCATACGGCCGAAACCGGTGATCACCTCGTCGAAGACCAGCAGCATGCCGTGCTTGTCACAAATCTCGCGGACCTTTTCCAGATAGCCGACCGGCGGCACCAGCGTGCCGGTGGAACCGGCGACGGGCTCGATGAAGACAGCGGCGAGGGTGGAGCCGCCAAGGTTCTCGGCGATGCGCTCGAGGTCCATGGCCATCTCGGCACCGGTCAGCGGCTGGCCCTTCGAGAAGCGCTGCTCCTCGGTCCAGGTGTGGCGGATCATCGAGATGTTCGGAAGCGTCAGGCCGAAGGTCTCGCGGTTGCGGACCATGCCGGCAAGCGAGACGCCGCCCATATTGACGCCGTGATAGGCGCGCTCGCGGCTGATCAGGCGATTGCGCTGCGCCTGGCCGCGGGCCCGCTGGTAGGCGAGAATGATCTTGATCGCCGTGTCCACCGACTCCGATCCGGAATTGGTGAAGAACATATGGTTGAACTCGTCCGGCAGCATCCGGCAGACGCGCTCGGCAAGTTCGAAGGAACCCGGGTGGCCAAGCTGGAAGTGCGGCGTGTAGTCGTTGTTCAGCATCTGGTTGTAGACCGCTTCGGCGATCTCGCGGCGGCCATGGCCAGCCGGTGTGCAGAACAGGGCAGAAGATCCGTCGATGATCTGACCACCCTTGTAGTCCCACATATACATGCCCTCGGACTTGACGACCATGCGGGGGTTCTTCTTGAAGTCACGGTTTGCGGAAAAAGGCATCCAGTGCGCTTCAAGCGAGTTCACATCATAAGACATCGCGGTCTCCTTCGGTTGCGCGGCAGCCGGTCTCTGGCACCCGGCCGTCTTGTTTGTCGAGGTTGAGCCTTACCATCATAGCCCGCCTGAACATGTGACGGTGTGCGACCGATGGTGGCACCAATCCGCCAACGCTAGACATGGCAGGGCGCAGGCTATAGAACCAGATATGGCTTACGCTGGTGCCAGATTGACGTGGCTGGTGCCAGTCCGGGCCGCTTTTCCGGAACGGGTCATATGCTGGATCATCTGATCATCAATCTCGATCCCGAAGGCGACGCCAGCCTTCAGGCACAGCTTCGCCAATCCGTGGTCGAGGCGATCCTCTCTCGCGCCATCCTTCCGGGGGACAAGCTCCCCTCCAGCCGCGCGCTGGCCGATCAGCTGGGCATCTCCCGCAACACCGTGGTTCTCGCCTATCAGGCGCTGATCGACACCGGCTTCATCGAGGCGCGTGAACGATCGAGCCATGTGGTCAGCAGCGAGGCGCCCGTCGGCAGCCTCGAGCCGCAGGTGAATGACGAGGAACAGGCCGGGTCCGGGGGCGAGGTGAACTGGGATGACAAGCTGGTCAGTTCCTGCAGCGACATCCGGCCGGTCGCGAAACCGCTGAACTGGCGGGAATATCCCTATCCGTTCGTCTACGGGCAGGTCGATGACGAGCTGTTCTCGCTGACCGCCTGGCGGGACTGCGCGCGCCAGGCGCTCGGCATGCGGAATTTTGGCCGGATGGTCGGTGATTTCGGCCTCAGCGACGATCCGATGCTGGTCAATTATATCTGCTCCCGCAGCCTGCCGCGGCGCGGCATCACCGCCCGGCCGGAACAGATCCTCGTCACCCTTGGCGCGCAGAACGCGCTTTATCTTGTGGCGCAGCTGCTGGTGTCGCCGGAACGGCGGGTGGTGATCGAGGACCCGGCCTATCCCGACCTTCGCGATATCCTCGAACAGCGCACATCGCGTATCACCGGTCTTCCTGTCGACAGCGGCGGTCTGGTGCTTGACGAGGCGGCGCTTGCCGAAAGCGATGCCGTCTTCATCACGCCAAGCCACCAGTGCCCGACAACCCATACCATGCCGGCATCGCGGCGGCGCGAATTGCTGGACCTCGCCGGCCGCCATGATTTCATCATTGTCGAGGATGACTACGAGTTCGAGATGAATTTCCTCGAATCGGCGACGCCGGCCCTGAAATCGCAGGACCGCGACGGCCGCGTCGTCTATGTGGGCAGCCTCTCGAAATCGGTGTTTCCCGGGCTCAGGCTCGGCTATCTGGTGGCGCCCGAGCCGCTGATCAACGAGGCGCGCGCATTGCGCCATCTGATTCTGCGGCACCCGCCGGGCCATGCCCAGCGGACCCTTGCCTATTTCATGGCGCTTGGTCATTACGACGCGCAGATCCGGCGTCTGCGGCGGCATCTTGCCGGGCGCCGTGGCGCCTTGCAGCAGGCGCTGGACCGGCATCGGCTGTTCACGCAGACGGCATCGCATTTCGGCGGCACCAGCTTCTGGGTGCGCGGGCCGGACTGGCTGGATTCGCGTCGCCTTGCCGACCGGGCCGCCGAGAAGGGTGTGCTGATTGAACCCGGAGATGTGTTTTTCCGCCGTGGTAACGCGCCGCTGAACCATTTCCGGCTGGCCTATTCATCCATTCCCGAGGCGCGGATCGCCGAAGGCGTGGATCGGCTTGCGGCCGCTGTCGAAGAACTTCGCCGGGAAGCCGGCGGCTGAATGACGTGCGGGAATTGACAGCGACACGCCAAGGCAGCATTTTGGCGCGGCTCCGGCGGACATGCCGGATTGCGGGTTTGGGGGAAGACGTTCATGACGATTAGCGACCGGACGGGGGCAAGCCCGTTCCTGACCGAACCCGACGCGACCTGCCCGGCCGACTTTCTGGCGCTGGCCGGAGGCGGCGATCCGCTTCCCGTCGGGTTTGTCAGGGCGGTCGGCGCCCCCATTCTGGAAACCGCGCGCGATGCGGTCGCGGCCGGGCTCGCCCGTCCGGTCCTGTTTGGCGAGGCGGACCAGATTCGCGCCGATGCCGCCGCGCTGGGATGGGACCTTGCCGGCGCGGACATCGTCGATACCGAAGGTGAAGAGGGCGCTGTCGAAGCCGCCGTCGCCGGTGTTCAGGATGGCAGCGTCCGCGGCCTGATCAAGGGCCAGCTTCATACCGACGTCTTCATGGGCGCGATCGTGCGCCGCACATCGGGCATCCGCACCGACAAGCGGCTTGTCCATGTCTTTGCCATGCTGCCGCCGGGCGGAGGCCGGCCGCTGCTGATCAGTGACGCCGCGGTCAATATCTCACCAGATGTGAAGACCCGTACCGAGGCGGCGCTGGCCATGGCGCGGCTGCTGCGCCGCATGGGCGCTGAACCTCCCCGTATCGCGGTCCTGTCAGCGACGGAATCAAAACTTGAAGCCATGCCGTCGAGCATCGAGGCCGAAGAGATTGCCGCCGCGGCAAGCGCTGCCGACCCGCAGGCCGCCTTTGCCGGCCCGCTGTCACTCGACCTCGCCCTGTCGCCGGAATCGGCCCGCATCAAGGGTGTTGATCCGGACAGCCCGCAAGGCGCCGTGGCAGGACGCGCCGAAGGGCTCGTCGTGCCTGACATTGTCTCCGGCAATGTGCTATTCAAATCCCTAGCCTATTGCGCCGGCGGGCTTGCCGCCGGTGTTGTCATTGGCGGCACCGTGCCGATCATGCTGACAAGTCGATCCGATCCGCCGGCCGCGCGCCTGGCATCCCTAGCTTTGGCCGCCATCGCCGGTCAGGAGGACAGTGAATGAGCGTCGAACCAAATGTCGATACCGCCCCCGCCGTCAGTGACGAGGTCCGGCAGACCACATGCTACATGTGCGCCTGCCGTTGCGGCATCAATGTGCATATGCGCGATGGCAAGATCCGTTATATCGAGGGCAACCGTGACCATCCGGTGAACCAGGGTGTTCTCTGCGCCAAGGGATCGGCCGGAATCATGCAGCATTACTCGCCGGCGCGGCTGCAATCGCCGATGAAGCGGGTCGGCCCGCGCGGCTCCGGCCAGTTCGAGCCGATCAGCTGGGAAGAGGCGCTGCAGACCGCCGTCGACTGGCTGGCGCCAATTCGCAAGGACGATCCGAAAAAGCTCGCCTTTTTCACCGGCCGCGACCAGTCACAGGCGCTGACCGGCTGGTGGGCGCAGCAGTTCGGCACCCCGAATTTCGCCGCACATGGCGGCTTCTGTTCGGTCAATATGGCGGCCGGCGGCATCTACACTCTTGGCGGCGCCTTCTGGGAATTCGGCTCGCCCGACTGGGACCTGACCGAGCTGTTTGTGCTGTTCGGCGTTGCCGAGGATCATGATTCGAACCCGATCAAGATGGGTCTCGGCAAGCTGAAGACACGCGGCGCGCGGGTGATCTCGGTGAACCCGGTGCAGACCGGCTATGCCGCGATTTCCGACGACTGGTATGGCGTGACCCCGGGCACGGACGGGCTGCTCATCCTGTCGCTGGTGCGCGAGCTGATGCAGGCCGGCAAGATCGATATCGACTATCTTGTGCGCTACACCAACGCTCCCTGGCTGGTGATCCGCAATCCGGGCGCGGCCAATGACGGGCTGTTCCTTCGCGATGATGACGGCACGCCGCAGGTGATCGACCGCGCCACCGGCAAGCCGGCCCCGCACAGCGACGCGTCGGTGAAGCCGGCGCTGCAGGGCGAGGTCAAGGTAAAGGGGGGCGGCGTGGCCGTTCCGGCCTTCATGCTGATGGCCGACGCCTATCTCACCGACGATTATGCGCCGGAAACGGTGGCCCCGCAGGTCGGCATCAGTGCGGCGCGCATCCGCCAGCTTGCCGCCGACCTTGCCGAGGCGGCCTTCGCCAGCGAGGTGGTCATCGACCAGCCATGGACCGACTGGAAAGGCGAAAAGCATGACAAGATGATCGGCCGCCCGGTCTCGATGCATGCGATGCGCGGGATTTCCGCGCATTCCAACGGCTTCCAGACCTGTCGTGCGCTGCATATGCTGCAGCTGCTGCTGGGATCGGTCGAGGCGCCGGGCGGCTTCCGCTTCAAGCCGCCCTATCCGAAGCCGCCGCATGCCCACCCGAAGCCTGCCGGACGCCCCGACCAGGTGGCGCCCGAAACCCCGCTCGGCGGGGCGCCGCTCGGTTATGTGCTCGGGCCGGAGGATCTGATCATCGGTGCCGACGGGTCGCCGCAGCGGATCGACAAGGCCTATAGCTGGGATGCCCCGATGTCGGCCCACGGGATGATGCATATGGTCATCTCGAACGCCGTCGCCGGCGATCCCTATCCGGTCGACGTGCTGTTCATGTATATGGCGAACATGGCGTGGAATTCCTCGATGAACACGCGCGGCGTCATGGAGATGCTGACCGAGACCGATCCGGAGACCGGCGAGTACAGGATTCCGAAGCTGATCTATTCCGACGCCTACTCCTCGGAAATGGTCGCCTATGCCGACCTGGTGCTTCCCGACACAACCTATCTGGAACGGCATGACGCGATTTCGCTTCTCGACCGGCCGATCTGCGAGGCCGATGCGGTGGCGGACGCCATCCGCTGGCCGGTGGTCGAGCCGGACCGCGATGTGCGCGGCTTCCAGTCGGTGCTGCTCGATCTGGGCGCGCGGCTGGGACTTCCCGGCATGGTGAATGACGACGGCAGCGCCAAGTTCAAGGATTATGGCGACTATATCGTGAACCACCAGCGCAAGCCCGGGATCGGGCCGCTTGCCGGTTTCCGCGGCGAGAATGGCGGTGCGGAAGGCCGCGGCGAGCCGAACCCCGGGCAGCTCGAGGCCTATATCGAGAACGGGGCCTTCTGGCATGCCGAAATCCCGGCCGAGGCCCGCTATTTCAAGCAGGCCAACGCCGCCTATCAGGATTTCGCCGTCGAGATGGGGTTCTATGATGCGCCGCAGCCCTATGCCTTCCAGATCTATTCCGAGGTGCTGCAGAAATTCCGCCTCGCCGCCGAAGGCCATGGCGACATCCAGCCGCCGGACCATCATCGCGAGCGGATCGCCCGCTGCTTCACCCCGCTGCCGAGCTGGTACGCGCCGTTCGAGGGTGATTCCGTCGACGAGCAGGCCTTTCCGCTTCACGCGCTGACGCAGCGCCCGATGGCGATGTACCATTCATGGGGCTCGCAGAATGCGTGGCTGCGCCAGATTCACGGCCACAATCCGATGTTTGTCTCCGAAGCGCTCGCCAGGGAGCATGATCTTTCGGAGGGGGACTGGATCTGGGTCACATCGCACCATGGCCGCATCCGCGTGCCGGTGTCGGTGATGGCCGGGGTCAATGACCGCACCATCTGGACCTGGAACGCCATCGGCAAGCGCAAGGGGGCCTGGCAACTCGACCCCGACGCGCCGGAAGCGAAGAAGGGTTTCCTGCTGAACCACCTGATCCATGAATTGCTGCCGCCAAAGGATGACGGCATGCGCTGGGCGAATTCCGATCCGGTCACCGGCCAGGCTGCCTGGTTCGACCTGCGGGTGAAGATCGAGAAGGCCGGCGCGGACGAGCCTGCCGAATCGGCGCCGCAGTTCGACCCGCTGCCACGCATGAACGGCAAGGGCGCCGCCCCGAAGGTGGTGCGCTACGGCATCGAGTGGACAAAACAGGGCAAGGGAGACGCATCATGACGATGTTGCCTGAACCGTCGGCCATCAAGCTCGGCCTCGTCATAGACCTCGACATCTGCGTCGGCTGCCAGGCCTGCGTGGTCAATTGCAAGGAATGGAACACCGCCGGATACGGCGCGCCGCTTGCCGACGAGGACGCCTATGGCGCGGCCCCGATGGGGGCGTGGCTGAACCGGGTCCATGCCTATGAGGTGTCGGAGGGAGCCGGCGAGGCGCAGATTTCGCGCACCGTCCATTTCCCGAAATCCTGCCTGCATTGCGAAGAGGCGCCCTGCGTGACGGTCTGCCCGACTGGCGCGTCCTTCAAGCGGGCCGAGGACGGCATCGTGCTGGTCAACGAGGACTGGTGCATCGGCTGCGGGCTGTGCGCCTGGTCGTGCCCCTACGGCGCGCGGGAACTCGACCCGGCCGAGGGCGTGATGAAGAAATGCACGCTCTGCGTCGACCGCATCTATAACGACAACCTGCCGGAAGAGGACAGGCAGCCCGCCTGCGTGCGCACCTGCCCGACAAACGCCCGTCATTTCGGCGATCTGGGCGATCCGAATTCCGAGGTCAGCCTGATGGTGGCGGCGCGCGGCGGCGTCGACCTGATGCCGGAACAGGACACCAGGCCGGTGAACAAATATCTGCCGCCGCGGCCGCGCCGCGCGGCCGAGGAGGCACCGGTGTCGCTTGTCGCCATGGCCGAGGCGGAAACGCCCAAGGGCTTCTGGAAGTGGGTCGATACCGCGCTTGAGCGGATGGGCTGATCACAGCAGGAACGTCGCGAAGAAACGCGCAGAGATTACGGGGATATTGTCATGCGGCCAGCCTGGTCCATCATCTTCTTCACCACCATGTCGGGCCTCGGCCTCGGCCTTGCCGGCTGGATTGTCATCGGGCTGCTGCCGCTGATGACGCAGCAGGCCGTCATCGGTGTCGGCGTGGTCACGCTGGCGCTGATCGGGGCCGGGCTGATCAGCTCGACCTTCCATCTCGGCCATCCGGAGCGGGCCTGGCGCGCGCTCAGCCAGTGGCGGTCGAGCTGGCTGTCGCGCGAAGGCGTGCTGGCGGTGATCGTCATGGCCGGTCTTGCCGGCTGGTTCGCCGCCGGATACAGCGGCACCATCGTGCCGGCCTGGGCCAATCTGCTGCTGCTCGTGCTGATCTATCTGACGGTTTATGCGACCTCGATGATCTATGCCTCGCTGAAGACGGTGGCACGCTGGTACCACCCGCTGACCCCGGTCTGCTATCTGATGTTCGCCGCCGCCGGCGGTTTGCTGGCGACACTGGCGATGCTGGCGCTTCTGGGCCTGCCGATCACCGCGGCGCTGGCGCAGGCCGGCATCGTGCTGATGCTGTCGGCCTGGGGCGTGAAGCTCGCCTGGTGGCGCCTTGCCGGCATGGCCCGGCATGCGGGCAGCGTTGAATCGGCGACCGGCCTCGGCCATCTGGGCACTGTAAAGCCGCTGATGCCGCCGCACACCGAAGAGAACTATCTGCAGCACGAGATGGGCTTTGTCGTGGCGCGCAAGCATGCCGACAAGCTGCGTATCTTCGCCCTCGGCCTCGGCGGTGTGCTGCCGATCATCGTGCTGCTGGTGGCGCCTGCCTCGGCAGCGGCGCTTGGCTTTGCGGTGCTCTCGCATGTCGCCGGCATGTTCGTCGAGCGCTGGCTGTTCTTTGCCGAGGCCAAGCATGTCGTCACCCTCTATTACGAGGGCGCCGCCTGAGCAC